>JAIFNK010000010.1 GCA_020047775.1 Akkermansia sp.
CATGGTCTGACCGCGCGGTGATTTACGGGCTCTCTGCATTTCCAATTTCTATCAGGGATTCGTAAACTTCGAGGTCTTTGTTTCGCGCGGCTTCCGCAGGTGTTCCCAACAGCCTTCCGGTGGCTCCGGCTCCGTCCCAGTCGGCAGGGAGTTTGAGTTTTCCGTTGAGGCTGCGGCGGGCGAGGATGAGGCGGGTGTCGAGCGCCTGCGGACCGGTCTTGTCGTTCCTCACCCAGTCGATCCACTTGCCGGTGGCATCGCGGGACTTCGGCCGGACTTCGAAGGAAATGACGCCGAAAGCGACGGGCTCGTCCACCTTGGCGGCTTCGCCGAAGAGTGTGGGAACGGTGTCGTCGCCGAGTGCTTTGAAGGTATCATTGCTTTCCCTGAATCCGCGCATCAGGCAGCGGACGGTTTTTCCACCGATGGTCAGATCCTTGACGTGGTAATTCACGGCGCAGAGGTCGCCGATGCGGCCGGCGTCGGTCTGGGCCTGGGCGGGCTGGAGACTGAGAAATCCGAGCCGGTCGGCGGGCCAGGTGGAGGATGATTTCTCAAACAGGTTGTCCTTGTGATATCTGGCAGATGATAGATCCGAGGCAAGTTGCGTGATTGCCGCGCGGGCCTCGCGCTCGACCGCCACGCTGCCGCCCACCCGCTCGTAGCCTTCACCGGAGCTGCCGAGCATCGTCGCCGCCAGCATCAGGATGATCGAGCCGATGGCCATCGAGAACATCAGTTCGACGAGGGAGAACCCGGGGCGGCGTGGACGGGGAGGCCTCATGGGATGCGGGTGAAAAATTCGAGTTTCCGGCGTTTGGCCACGGGCAGGGCGGATGGATACTCGAGGGTGATGAGGGCGCGCAGCATGGAGGTAGTGCCGGGGGAAGTGTGGGGTGCCGCGGAACTGAGCGTGGCGAGATAGCGCACGGGTTGACCGTCGAGTTCCTTGGTTCCCTTGTCGTAATCCGTTTTGGAAATTTTTGCGATAGATTTTCCCTCGGCGGTGAATGCCAAGGCCCACACGTCGCCTGCCGGAGGGAATATCTGGCCGGGGGTGGTAGCGGTGAAAAATTGTGGCTGCCCGTCGCGGGACGCCTGGATTTCCCTCATACAGGCAGGGACGATCCACGTGCTGCGCGTTTCCGCTTCGGACGACATCCCGCTTTTACCCGACTCCGCCAAGGCTCCGAAAACCAATGGGATGGCGACGGCGAGCACTCCCATGGCGATCACCGTTTCGATCAACGAGGAACCACGGATCCTGGAGGTCTTTGGTAATTTGAAAATCATCCGTCTATCTGATAAGGGCGTGCGGTGACCCGTCCGATTTTCAAGCGGCTCTCGGTGATGATCTTGTCATTGCCGCGCTGGTAGGGAGTTGCCTTGCCGCCGCGGTAGTTTCCCTCGGCAACCCGCAGTGCAACCGGCGCGGAGCCGGCGGGGTAGGCGAGTCCGCCACGGGAATTGAAAGCGATGGCATGCACCTTGATGCTGGCATTCCTTGGGCGATCATAGCTGATGGTGATTTCCGGTTGGTCGATTGGATTCGCGAGTCCGTCGATGCTGCCTGGGATCAATGCGATGCCCGTATTGAGCACCTGCCAGCGGGTGGCGGGCACTCCTTCGAGCGCCAGCGGAGCGGTCGCTGGATCAGGCCATGCGGCCACGGTGAAAATTCCGAGCCGACATTTTTCATCCTGCATCGGAAGGTCGCCGGGCTCGGCGATCGCAAGAATCACGTAGGATCGCGAGGTGATCGCCTGGGTGCGTGCCTGCTCGATCAAGCCACTGAGCATGTCCGTTCCCGTCTTGCGGGATTGAGTGCCAGTGCCATTCAAGAGCGTGATTCCCGCAGTCATTAGAATACCGACAATGGCGATGACCGCCAACATTTCAATGAGGGTGAATGCGACTTCAGCATCTGCTGGCCTGGATTTTCGGAGAGGAATCACAGAATTGAATGTCTTGGCAGGACTGACGCTTGCACGGATTGTGCCAACACGAAGTAAACACATGGAGTTGAGCGTGGCAACAATCGTTCGCCACCGCTATTTGGTGACGGATCCGCCTTGAGCCGCGGTGGAGTTCCACTGGTGGTTTTAATCCGAGCGCACATCATACCAGAATTGATCTGCGGTCTTGCGGTCGTCGCCCCGGAAAACCTTGCGGACGAAGGCGGGGTTCTTGAAGAGATACCAATCACCGAACTGGTCGAACTTCCGGCATGAGGTGATCAGCGGCGTCCTGAAAAGCGTGCCCCACGAGCGTCCGGACTTGCGGCCGTGTTGTTTCAGGCGGCGGGCGAAATCCACATCCTCCACGGAGACGAACCGCGGATCGAAGCCGCCGATTTTTTCGAAATCCCGTTTGAGGAACCAGAACAGCCCGAAGCTGACTCCGGTGAATGCGAGGTAAGGTAGAATCGCGAACGCACTGGCGACGATTCCCGGCGACCAACGTTCCGGATACACCATCGCGCCGCCACCTACGACTTTTCCCGTAGCAAGCCGCCGGAGGATTTCCTTGAGGCTGTCGGGATGCATCCGGCTGTCCGCGTCGCAGGTGACGATGATTTCGCCCGAGGCGGCCGCGACTCCGGCATTGCGGATCATTGATAGATTCTTGGCATCCTCCCGCACGATTCTACAGCCATGGCGAAGCGCGATTTCCCCGGTGGCATCAGTGCAGCGGTTGAGGACCACGACGATCTCGACCGGTGAATCGATCCTGCCGGCCGCCTTGGCCGCCGCGGCGAGGCATGCCGGAAGAAATTCCGATTCGTTATGTGCCGGGATGATGAGGGAGATTTCCGGGGTCACTGCGGCTCGTCTTCTTTTTTCGGCTTCTCTTTCCGGTCGCGGCCGAGAATCCCCTCGAGGATGCCGCTGACTTCGCGGATGGTGTCGCTGTTTTCCTCAATGATTTTCAGGCCCTTCTCGACGGTCTTGGACGAGGGCTCGCCGAGCATGGACTGGGTGAACTTGATGGCCTTTTCCCCTGTCTCCGGAAGCTGGTCGAACATGCGCAGTCCGGCTGCCGCGATGAGCCGGTCGGTTAGGTCTTCTTTCGGATGGTCGAGGGTGCCGGTGATGCGCAGCGGCGTCCATAAGAGGCCCCGCTCGCCGGCGAGGAACACGTCCGTCTCCGCCCCGGGAATGGTGGAAAGCGTGCCCGGCACGAGTCCCAGCCGGAACGTGCCGTCCAGCTCCCGGCCGCGGATCACGATGCTGCCTTCGAGGCGGACCAGACCCTCGCTCGACAGCACCAGGTCCTGGAGGGAAAATTCGCCGTTTTTCCACTGCCACCCGGTGTGTGCCTCGCTCAGGGAAAGCACCCGGAAGCGGCGGGTGTCGGCGTAGGCGGCCAGCGCGTCGAGCATCGGCAAGGCGGTGAGCACGCCATTCTGGACGGTGAGCTTGCCACTGGCCTGCGGAAATCCGGTGTGATTGTTAGAGCTGAAGGTGGAGTTGACATCGCCGGTCAGGCGCTTTGACCAATCCGCGTTGAGAAGGTCCTCGCACTTGATGCCAGTCGCATCGCCTTCCACGGAATATCGCCGCGACTGCATGTCCCACTCGCCGCTCCCCTGGAGCCGCGCGCTGGTCCATGCGGCGATCGTGGCATCTGTGAGAAAGACTTGATTTTCCTGATAGCGGAGTTGTGCGCGCTCAAGCCGGATCTCCGAGACGAGACCGGATGGCAGGCGCAGCGTGCCGCCCTTGATGTCCGCCCGATAGGCGTCATTCGAGCCGACCTTCTCGGCGTGGATGCTCATGCCACTTGCGACCAACAGCCCTTGATCGAGGATAATTTTTGCGGCCAGCTCCCGGACTTCGAGACCTTGGAGCTCCGCCTCGCTTGGAAACCAGGCGGGGCGGCTGGCGGATTTTTCCTTTTTGGGTTTGGGCGCCACAACCGCCACGGGCGGGGGCACGGGAGCGCGTTTTCTTGTGTCCACGGAAATATCGAGTCGCCGCAAGCTGGAATCCCGGACCTCCCAGACGCCGCGGGTCAATCCGCCGAGCCCGATTTCGGTGTGCAGGTCATCCGCCCGCAGCGAGGTGACCGGTCCATCGCTGGTGGCCCCGAACGATTCGGTGTCCACTGCGAGTCCTTGCCACCGGAATAAGGCGAACTCGCCATTCACTCCTGCCATTTCGCTCGCCTCGGCGGAGAGGAATTTCCGGAACGCGTCGCTGTGCAGGTAATGGCGGATCAGCCCGTATCCGACACCGGATCCGATGACTCCCAGCACCAGCAGGGCGACCGCCGCTTTGCCCAGCCAGCGGCCTTCTCCCGGACCCTTGCGTTTTCTTGATCGGCGACTCATTGATGAAATCCTAGCGCATGGACCGGTGACCGCAAGCTCATGAAAATAGCGTGGGCACATGGCATGAATTCTGATTTTCCTGTGTCGGTCCCATCATGAAACGCCGCGATTTCCTCACCACCACCTCGGCCGCGCTTGCTGCCACCACCCTTTCCGGATGCTCAAAAGCCGATCAGCCGGTGCTCCGGATTTACACCTGGGCCGACTACCTCGCCCCGGAAATCGCCAAGCGCTTCGAGAAGGAAAACGGCTGCACCCTCCAGATCGACACCTTCGATTCCAACGAAGCGATGTATTCCAAGCTGACCGCCGGAGCCAGCGGCTACGACCTGCTGACGCCCACCTCCTACATGGTGAAAGCCCTCGTCCGTGAACAACTGCTCCAGCCTCTCGACCACGCGAAACTTCCCAATCTGAAACACCTCGACGCCGACTATCTGAAGCGCGCCCTCGATCCCAAGATGACCCACTCCGTTCCTTACATGATGTCCGCCACCTGCCTCGGTTGGCTCGGCAGCAAGGTGGGCAACCCGGTCGCCTCCTACAGCATGCTCGACCGCGCCGACCTCAAGGGCCGTGTCACCCTGCTCGACGACATGCGAGAGGTCCTCGGCGCGGCGCTGCTGTCGCTCGGATTCCCGCTCAACTCGAAGGATCCCGCCGAGCTCGCGAAGGCGCGCGATGTTTCGATCCGCTGGAAGAAGAATATCGCGAAGTTCGAGAGCGAGCAATACAAGAGCGGGCTCGCCTCGGGTGAGTTCCATCTGGTCCAAGGCTACGCCGGCGACCTTCTCCAGGTGGCCGGGGAAAACGAGGACATCGTCGTGAAGATCCCCCGGGAAGGCGCGGCGTTTTCCTGCGACGACCTCTGCATCCCGGTAAAATCCACCCAGGCGGCACTCGCCCACAAGTTCATCAACTTCGTCACGGACCCCGCGAACTGTGCGGAGAACATGGTCGGCATCGCCTTCCGCGCGCCAAACAGCGGAGCCTATCCACTGCTCAGCGAGGACTTCCGTGGAAACGACGCCTTGTTCCCCAGCCCGGAAATTTTCGCCAAGTGCGAGCCCATCGACGACCTCGGCGACGCCCTGGCGCTCTGGTCAAAGACCTGGGACGAAGTGAAGGCGGCGTCTTGATAATCGCCGGCGCATGTGGCTCCGGTTTTATATACCAGTCTGCTAATATCCGTGTTCTGCTAAGAAATGAAATGCTTCAACCATCCTCAAACTGACGGCGTAGCCGTTTGTAAATCCTGCGGCAGAGCCCTCTGTCACGACTGCTGTGCTGAAGTGGGAACTGGCATAGGACCACTGGCCGCTGCCATTATGCCGATAGAGGGTCACGTCGTATGCCTGGTCGCCAATTGCAAGCCAACCGCCACTCAGGCTGAGGCGCTTTCCGAACGAGAATGCCAACGAAGACACGGGAGGAAGCAGTTTCTGGAAGAACGTCCACTGGTTGGCGATCCGCCGGAACAGATAGACGGATCCTTTGTTGTTGGCCGCTTCGTTTTCAAATGGGGCACCCACCGACAGCCATTCGCCATCAGCTGAGAGAGATTCGCCAAAATGATCGAACAAGGAGCCATCGGGCGCCTGGAGGGTCTGAGTCACCTGCCAATCGTTTGCTCCGACGGCGTTGAGCTGGATCACCAGCACCTTTTCCATGGAGCTGAAACCCGCGAAGATTGTCTCTCCAGCACATGCCACCGAGATGATTTGATCGCCATGCAGCAGGTTCGCATCGGGTAATTGAATCCTCGCCGCCCGTCCCCAACTGCCGGCGCTTGGATAATCCTTGCCATGGATATCCACCACCGCACGCGGATTGAGATCCCTATCAAAGTGGTTCATGCAGCCTGCGGAAAAAAATCCCCACCCATGGCCAGTGAAATCCCAAAACGGCGGTCCGTGGAATCTGCCGGCCCGGCGATGGACCTTACCAAGGTGGGATTCGCATCGGGTTGTCGTTCGAAAACATGCACCGCTCCGAATTTCTCGTTGCTCGCGAAACCCGGCGCACCGACTATCAGATGGCTTGCATTCGCGGCGACTGCCAGGCCGAAGCCATCCTGATTCAGAGGAGCCGGCGCCTGAATTCTTCCCGTTTCCCTCGCGATCTCATTGAGGGCGGCAGGCAACCGGCCGGGAATCATCGCCGCCGTGAAACCGAGCCAGAAGAGACAAACCAAATAGCCGTTTTGGGTGCTCGGATGGCTGAAAACACGCTGCATGATGGTAAAATTAGGGGGATGCCTGCGAGTGTCGCAAGTAAAAACCAGTTCACATGGCGGTGGCCGGCGTTGAGATTGTCTTTGCTTGTCATGACGGATGGCGGGGCTTTTAGTCCCGGCATTGAGCTGGCGATCCAATTGACTTTCCCCAAGGTGAAATTCCGGATAGAATCAATCCACACTCCTCACCGTCATGAGTTATCCATCTTCATTTGCCATTCTGTTCCTGGTCGTTTGCACCGCGTTGCGGGCGGAGGAGGATTGGAAGCCGCTCTGGAACGGCCGGGATCTCAGCGGGTGGTCCACCTGGATGCAGCGGCCGCACCGCGCTTCCGAGGTTCCGGGCATGCAGCGGGGGGCGGACGGGAAATATACCGAAGACGTCGGCCCGGCCCGCGATCCGCTCAAGGTTTTTACGGTGACCGAAGTGGACGGAAAGCCCGCGATCCGGATCTCGGGCGAGGTTTTCGGTGAGTTGCGCTCGCATGAGTCGTTCCAAAACTACCGGCTGCGGCTGCAGTTCAAGTGGGGCCAGTTGAAATGGCCGCCGCGCGACGAGCCGGAGACGCCGCGCGACAGCGGCTTGCTCTATCACGTCCACGCGGCTCCGGGAGCGGAAGGTCGCGTTTGGGCGCGTTCGATCGAATTGCAGATCCAGGAACGCGATGTCGGGGATCTCTATGCGGTTGGGACGGAGATTTCCGTACGTTCGACGCCCCGGACGGTGGGGGAGCGCACGGTTTTGGACTACGATCCGCAGGGTGAGTGGCGTGTTTTCTCGCAAGTGCCCGGAAAGGAAGGGCGTTGTGTGAAGCAGCCCGACCATGAGAAGCCGGGTGGGGAATGGAATACGGTCGAGATCGTCTGCTTCGGCGAGGACAGCATTCACCTCGTGAACGGGAAGGTCGTGATGCGTCTGCACGCGCCGCGTCGGATCGACGGCCCCACGCCCGTGCCCGTCACCTCGGGGCCGGTCATTTTGCAGTCGGAAGGGGCGGAGATTTTCTATCGGGATATCGAGTGGATGCGGATCACCGGCCTGCCAGCGGAGTTCGCCAGATAGTCGGGGTGAAAGGGGAGCTGTTTTGCGGGAGCCTTCGATCCCGGCTAGCAATCGGCCGCGGACCGGGCAGGCTCGCCTCGGAAATTTCAAGAACGTGGGAGTGATCACTGCCGACCAAGTTCACGCCGCGCTGCGTTAGCCGGATTTCATCGATGCCCTGTGCGAATCATTCCCAGGGCATCGCACCATGCCGCCGCGGGCGGTTTCGTCAAGCCATGGCGTGGAGTTTTTCGAAGATGAACTCGTCGGGAATCCGGCCGATGTTTTCGACCACGAGATCCGGCTGATAGGCGAATTTCGCGAGATCCTGGCGCTTGGTGCCGCCGCTGAGAACCAGCACGCTGCGATAGCCCATCTGGACCGCTCCGAGAATGTCGGTTTCCATGGTATCGCCCACCATCACGATCTCGTCGGTGCGCAGGCCCATTTCCTTGCGGGCGACGCGCATCATGATCGGGCTTGGCTTGCCAACGGAAAACGCCTGCACGCCGGTGGCGCGCTCGATCATCGCGACGATGGCACCGCAGCCCGGACGCAAGCCGTTTTCGGTGGGGCAGTTAGGATCGAGGTTGGTGGCGATCAAGCGCGCGCCCTTGTCTACCAGACGGACGCCGCGCTCGATCATTTCGAAGGTGAGGGTGCGGCCCTCGCCGACCACGACGAAGTCGGCATCGTCATCGACCACGGTGTAGCCATTGCGATGAAGCGCCGCGGCGAGGCCGTGCTCGCCGATGACGTAAGCGGTGCCGTCGGGTTTTTGACTGGCGAGGAAGCGGGCGGTTGCCATCGCGCAAGTGAAAACCTCGTCTTCCGTCGCGTGGATACCGAGGCGGCGTAATTTCAACGCCACGTCCCGGCGGGCGCGCTGTGAGTTGTTAGTGAGAAAGCGGAAGGGGATTTGATGTTTCCGCAAGCGGGTGATGAAGTCGGAAGCGCCGGGAATGAGCTTGGATCCACGGTAGATCACTCCGTCCATGTCGAGTAGAAAGCCAATGTGTGCCATGCCCGGGATGGAGCGGACGACGTGCCAAGTGAGTCGGCCGTCAGGATTCCGTCCTGAAGCGGCTTCATCCGGACGGCGGGTGCGCATGAATGCCAGCGCGTGGCCGCCGCGTCGGCCAGGTCCGCTTCCGCAAGCTGGCGCCAGTTGCGGAGGAAGAGCCCGAGGAAGCTTGAGGATCAAAGAAAGTGTTACGGCTGTCTTATCTCAGCCGGAAGTGGAGCCAATGAGCCCGGCTGAGACAGCCGGGACACGGTCCGGGTCACCGCTCGCACAAGTTTTTCACCAGTGTCATCACGCACTCAAGGTGGCGGGTGTGCGGAAACAAGTCGAAGGGCTGCACGTCCGCCAGCTGATAGCCGCCCTCGCTGAGCTGCTTGAGGTCGCGCACCTGGGTCGCCGGATCGCAGGAAACATATACCACGCGGGCGGGCCCGAATTTCACGAGTTGGTCGATGAATTCCGGCGTGCAGCCCTTGCGCGGCGGGTCGATGACGACGGCCGTTTCCGCGGCGGGGAAGGCGATCTGGTCGAAGATGGCTTCGGCGGACGCGGTGAGGAACTTCGCGTTGGTGATGGAGTTCGCTGCGGCGTTCTTGCGCGCCCACTCGCAGGAGGTTTCGGAAACCTCGACGCCGGCGACCTGGTCGAAGTCCTTTGCGAGTGTTAGTGAGAACAGGCCGGAGCCGCAGTAGGCATCCACCAGGAATTTCGCGCCACCGGCGGCGGCCTGCTTCGCGACGTAGCCGGTGAAGGCTGGGAGGATAAACGGGTTGTTCTGGAAGAAATCGCCCGCGAGAAACTGGAATTTCAAATCGCCGACATGCTCGGTGGCCACGCTGCGGAAGTCGGTTTCCACGCGGTCCTCGGTGGCGCGCAGCAGCACGGTGGCGCCGCGCTTGAACGTGTTAGCCCGTGCGCGGAATCCTTCGCGGATGGCTGGCAGCTCGCGGTTGATCGTGTCCATCGCAATCGGGCATTGCGGCACGTCGATGATCCGCGAGCGGGTGCCGATGTGGAGAAAGCCGATGGGACCGATCTCGCCGTTGCGCGGCTGGTCAAAGTGCGGGGTGATTTTCGAGCGGTAGTTCCACGTCTGCGCGGAGGACAGGCAGTCGTTCACCGGGAAGGTGATCGCGGCCATGTGCTTCATCAACTCGCCGACCTGGCGGGTCTTCCAGGCGAGCTGTTTCTCATAGGAAAGGTGCTGGTATTGGCAGCCGCCGCACTCGCCGAAGAGCGGGCAACCCGGCGCGATCCGGTCGGGCGAGGGTGCGAGCACCTCGACGAGATCCGCTTGTGAGAAACTTTTGTCATTCCGGAAAACGCGGGCTTTCACGAGCTCGCCGGGCAGCGAAAACGGCACAAAAACCACCCAGCCGTCGATCCGGCCGACGCCGGCCCCGAGATTGGTCAGGGAGTCGATCCTCAGCTCGATTTCCTGATGATACGCGAACGGCGTGGGGATGAATTTTTTCGGCGGGCGCTGCATGGTCGGGCGGAA
>JAIFNK010000163.1 GCA_020047775.1 Akkermansia sp.
GCCAACTCCGGCATGGTCGCCACCGTCGAGCCCGAGGACGTGCAGAACCTCGTCAAGGAACACGGCGTGCTCGCCGGTCTCGTCTTCCAAAAAGAACTCGAACGCACCGCCAAACAAGCCGGCGGCGGCGGCCAGGTCGCACCTGCCCAGCGCGCCACCGATTTCCTCACCGGAAAAATCTCCTCCAGCCTGCCGGACACCAGTTACTTTCCCGGCATCAAGTCCGCCCCGCTGCACGATCTGTTACCGCAGTGGATCACCAGCCGGATGCGCGAGGGTTTCAAACTCTTCGGTAGGCAGATGCACGGCTACATCTCCGAAGAAGCGCTGCTGCTGGGATTCGAGACCCGCACCAGTTCCCCCGTCCGCATCCCACGCCGCGACGACACGCTGGAGCACCCGGAAATCGCCGGTCTTTACCCATGCGGCGAAGGCGCGGGCTACGCCGGCGGCATCGTCAGCGCCGCCATGGACGGCCTGCGCATCGCCGACGCGGCGTGTGTCTCCGCCGGATCGTGAACCCAAGACGCCGCCGTTATCCGGGCGGCGCAATGTGTGGAGGATGGGATGACCATGGCTGGGGATGAAATACTGGTGCGCGTCAGGCTTTGTGAAAAGGAGGATAGGCTTCCAGCCTGTCTTCTTCATTCAGCGCGTAGAACGCCCACCGGCGATCACTTTGCTGGAATCACAAAACATCATGCGCGGAAGTATAGCGATATCCGTTAAACCGCGAGGCCCGACTCTATCCGCCGCGCTTAAAATCAAAAAAAGATGATGAACCACGGAATACTCGGAACACACGGAAACGAAGAAAATTCAAAAGGATCATGCCCTCACTCACAAGATCAGAACCCAAGACTTGATAGCTGTTTCATTTTCCGTGTGTTCCGGCGCATTGGCAATCACTTCAAATGGCCCGGGTTGGTGAAGTTGCGCTGGAAAGCGGTGATACAATTGATTTCCCGCATATCGTATCGCATGACGAATAAGCCGAACCGGCCGCATCGTGCAACCCCTGCCAGTCGTTCAGTTTCGATTGCCCGCCCGAGCCATGGCCCGATGACCGCACAATGATGCCGGAGTTGAGAAATTGGAGAAAAACCGAGCGTAAGGATCCTGTCATGATCAAAAATCTCACCCTGCCCTGCCTGCTCCTCGCCGGTCTCTTTGTCGCCGTCGCGGAGACCGAAAAACCTGCAACCGCAAAGGTTGGCTGGGTGGAAACCGTGAAACTCGATCTCCAAGGCTGGACGGTCCACGCCGATGCCCGGCTGGTGAATGGGGAATACAAGGAACTCGGCACACGCTCGTTGAGCATGCTCTCCAACCACTTGGAACGCCTCACCGTCCTCATGCCGGAGAAGCAACTCGCCGCGCTGCGCAAGATGGAGATTTTCATCGAGCACTCGCATCCGGAGCTTGGAAACATGCAATACCATCCCGATGCGGATTGGCTCATCGAGCGCGGCTACGATCCGCGGTTGGCGAAAAAAGTCCACATCACACAGGCCGCCGAACTCATTTCCCGCAAGCAGATGCTCAAGCATCCCGCCGTCATCCTTCACGAGCTGGCCCATGCCTATCACGACCAAGTGCTCGGCTTCGAAGAACCGGCAATCGTCAAAGTCTATGACGATGCGATGAAGAAGGGCAATTACGCGAAATCGTTGCTCTACACGGGTGAGACGGTGAAGCACTACGCCACCACCAACCACAAGGAATACTTCGCCGAGGCCACCGAGGCCTATCTTTATCACAATGACTTCTATCCATTCGTGCGCGCCGAGCTCAAGCAGCACGACCCCGCCGCTCACGCCGAGATGGAACGGGTCTGGGGCAAGGTGGAGTGATTTCATGCATGAAAATCGACGGCCACGCCATTTGTTGGCGAGATCAATAAGCCCGACTTTGTATGAATGTGAGAGGCTCCCCCGGTCATCCGTCGCGACTTCCTTGCCGGCGGATTGAAAAAAAGCCGGTCGCTGCCGAACAAACTGCTTTCCGGGCTTGCAACGGGACGCGCATCTACCAACCCTCCCGACGCTGATTGTCCCAATCCATGAAATCTGAATCCGATTCCTCCGCCGGCACGCCGCCCATGCCGTTCATGACGCAGCTCAAGTCGTTCGATGGCACCTACTGGTGGTGCAACTGGATGGAATTGATCGAGCGTTTCGCCTACTACGGGGTGCGCGTGATGCTTCCCGTGTTCATGGTGGATTCCCTCGGCAAGGGCGGGCCGGAACTCACGCAGATCCAGAAGGGGAACATCTTCGCCTTCGCCCTTGTGGTGCAGTCGTTCGTGCCCATCGTCTCCGGTGGTTTTGCCGACCGCTATGGCTACAAGGTCAACATCGCGGCGTCCACGGTCCTCAAGATCATCGGCTATCTGATCATGGGCTACACGGTTCTCCTGTCGGACATGCTCAGTGGAATGCCGCTGGTCGAGGCCCGCGCGAAGGGCGTGGATCACGCGTATGAGATTTTCACCCTCGGTCTTTTGTTCCTCGCCCTGGGCACTGCCATTTTCAAACCGGGCGTGCAGGGACTCATCGCCAACCGGGTGACCAAGGACAACTCCTCTCTGGCCTGGGGGCTTTTCTACCAGATGGTCAATGTCGGCGGCTTCGTGGGTCCGCTGCTCGCCGGATACCTGCGGATTCTCGATTACCACTACGTCTTCCTCGCCTGCTCGGGAGCCATCGCCCTGAACTTCATTCCACTCTTCTTTTTCGAGGAACCCGTTCACAAACCGGCCGAGGGAGTCAAACTTCCGGGCCCGGGGCGGATGCTGTTGGACTCGGTGCGCGGCCTGCTCGACCCACGGCTGTTTTTCTACACGATCGCCTTCTGCGGGTTCTGGCTCATGAACCAGCAGTTCTTCGATATCCTGCCGAACTTCATTGACGATTGGGTGGACTCGCGCGACGCCGCCAATTTCCTCAAGAGCATTTTTGGCAATGGTGTGCCCACGGTTCACGATGGCAACCTCACTCAGGAGTGGATGCTCAATTTCAACTCTCTTCTCATCAGCATCTTCGCGTTTGTCGCGGGCTATTTCACCGGCAAGTTTCGCCCCCTTTCCGGCATCATCACGGGTATCATCTTCACGATCATCGCGATCTTCTGCCTCACGGGATCGATGAGCGGTTGGTGGATCCTCTTCTGCATCGGGATCTATTCGGTCGGTGAGATGACGGCCGCGCCTAGCAACCTGGGATATCTTTCCCGCATCGCACCGGAAGGCAAGAAAGGCCAGTACATGGGCTACTCCAACTTCACCGTCGGCATCGGCGCGTCGATCGGCTCCATCATCGCCGGCCACTACTATGAGAACAACTGTGACAAGGTGGTCCTCGCCCGACGTTACCTGGTGGACAAACTGAGCGTGGACAAAGCACAAGTGGATGCGATTCCAAAGGGCGATCTGCTGGCGTTTTTCCATGAAAAACTGGGCATGGACGCATTCCAAGCCAAGCAGGTGCTCTGGGATACCTATCAGCCCTATTCGCTGTGGTATCTTTTCGGCGGGATCGGCCTTGGTTCATTGTGCGCGTTGTTCCTCTACAATCACGTCATTTCCGCATCGGAAAAGAACCCCGCGCATTCCTTCAACACACGGGGGGGCTTTTGGGTGAAGGCGTTTCTGATTCCCTTGTCCGTCATCCTGGTGGTCGCCACGGTTTGGCATTTCTCAGTCGGCCTCCTTCTCAACACCTTGTTTTTCTGCATGATGTTGGGATTCGCGCTGACCCAGCAAAAGGCGGTTTCTTCCGACAAGTAGATCGAACATTCGAAAGGAACGTGGATTCCCCGAAACCCGCTGGGATCCGTTTACGCGTGACGGGTTATTTCACCTTGGCTTTGCCTCCGGTTTTTTTTGTTTCCAGTCCTTCAAATGCCGGTGGGACCAGTTGGGCGTTCCACGAAAGCCGCTTCTGATCGAGGGCTTCAAGCTCGCTGGCTGCGGACGACGCGAGGTTCTTGGTTTCGCCAAGATCCTCCTTGAGGTTGTAGAGTTGCGGCGCGCTGTCCTTGGCGTCGATCACGAGTTTTTGGACGCACCTTCTCACTACATAGGCCCCTTTGTCGAACATCCGGAGATAGATGGCATCATGGGGAGCACCGGAATTCACGCCGGTGAGGTAAGGAATGAGGTTCACACCGTCGAGCGGGCGGGCTGCATCGACAGGGGCCTTGGCCTGGGCCGCGATGGTCGCGAAGATGTCGAGCGAGATGACTGGATTCCGATAGACGAGCCCCTTGGGGATTTGATCCGGCCATTGCGCGGCGAAGGGCACCCGGATTCCACCTTCCCATGGGCTGCCCTTGCCACCTCTCAGCGGTCCGTTGTTGGAAGCGTTGTCGGGCGGTCCTCCATTGTCTGATAGGAAAACGACCATTGTGTTTTTATCGATTCCGAGTTCGCGCAGTTTCGAGAGGACCTGGCCGACACCGTCATCCACCGCGCTGACCATCGCGGCATAAGTGCGGCGTTTTTCGTTTTTGATGTCGGGAAATCTGGCGAGGTATTTCTCGCTGGCCTGAAGTGGCGAGTGCGGCGCGTTGTAGGCCAGATAGAGGAAGAACGGCCCGGCCTTGTGTCGCTTGATGAAGCGCGACGCCTCGTCCGAGAACTCATCCGTCAGGTATTTCGTGGTTTTGACCGGCGTTTGATCCCGCATGATCCACAGCTTGTAGCTGTCGCTTTCGCTTGAGCTCTTTGCCTGTTCCGTGTGCTGGAGCGTGAGTTCCTCGGGGAAATAGCGGTGGCCACCGCCCAGATGGCCGAAGAACTCGTTGAAGCCGCGCTTGAGCGGATGCAAATCCGGGTGGCATCCAAGATGCCATTTTCCGATGAGACCCGTTTTGTAGCCGACCTTTCCCAGGGTGTCCGCGAGCGTGCTTTCCGAGAGCGGTAGGCCGCATTCCCGGTTTTCCGGAGCCCACCTCGGGTTGCGCTCGTGGCCGAAACGCTGCTGGTATCGGCCCGTTAGAAAACCGGCCCTGCTGGGGGAGCAGACCGCGTAAGACACATAACCATCCGTGAATTTGACGCCGTTGCTGGCGATCGAGTCGATGTTGGGAGTCGGGATGTCCTTGCACCCGTTGAATCCCACGTCGGCATATCCCTGGTCATCGGTCATGATGACGATGAGATTGGGCGGACGCTCCCGGGACGCTCCTTGAACGGGTGAAAGCCATCCGAAAATGGCAGCGAGTAGGCAGGTGACCGGGATGGGTTTCATAGAGGTGTCAATTTCACCAACAAATCATCGCTGTCCACGCGGTCGCCTTTTTTCACGAGGATCTCGGCGACGGTGCCGTCGGCGCTGGCGCTGACGGTGGTGAGCATTTTCATGGCTTCCAGGATGACGAGTTTGTCACCGGCTTTGACTTCCTGGCCGGGCGACACGGCGACCTCGGTGACCATCCCGGGCATCGGCGCGCAGGCTTGGGCGGGGTTGCCGGGCTCGCCTTTCGGGCGGGACGCGGTGCTAACGGATTTCAGCGAGTTGTCCGTGACGATGGATTCACGCGGCATGCCGTTGAGCTCGTAAAAGAGCGCGCGCCGTCCCGCGGAGTCGGCCTCGCCGATGGAGATGAGCTTGATGATGAGGGTCTTGCCGGTGTCGATCTCGATCTCCATTTCCTCGCCGATCTGCAGGCCGTAGAAAAACGCGGGCGTCGGCAGGCCGCTGAGGTCGTCGTATTTCGTGCGGAACGCCATGAAGTCCGCAAACACCTGCGGATACATCAGGTGCGAGTAAAGGTCGTCGTCGCTGGCGGGGCGGCCGAGTTTGGCGGCGAGCCCGGTGCGGGTGACTTCGAGATCGATGGGATCGGCGAGTTCGCCGGGGCGCACGGTGGTTGCCTTGCGGGTTCCTAACACGACCTTCTGCACCTCGACCGGCCAGCCGCCGTCGGGCTGGCCGAGGCCGCCCGAGAGCATGTCGATGACGCTCTCCGGGAAGTCGATGGAGCCGGGCTTGAGCTTCGGCACGTCCGCCGCCTTGATGCCGCGGGTGACGAGGAACATGCACATGTCGCCGACGACTTTGGACGACGGGGTGACCTTGACGATGTCGCCGAAGAGCTGGTTCACGTCGGCATAGGTGCGGGCGATTTCGCGCCAGCGGTGGCCGAGTCCCATGGCGTTCGCCTGCTCGCGGAGGTTGGTGTATTGACCGCCGGGCATCTCGTGTTCGTAAACCTCCGCCGTGCCGGAGCGCGGGGCGGAGTCGAACGGTTGATAGAACTCGAGAACTTGCTCCCAGTAGTCGGAGAACTCGTTGAGCGAGTCGAAATCCAGCCCCGGATCTCGCTCGGTGTTGGCAAGGGCGGCGGCGATGGAATTCAAGTTAGGCTGCGAGGTGGAGCCGGACATGGAGGAAATGGCGAGGTCCACAATGTCCACGCCGGCCTTGGAGGCGGCGAGCACGGAGGCGGAGTTGATGCCGGAGGTGTCGTGGGTGTGGAAATGCACGGGAATGCCGATTTCCTCCTTGAGCGCGGTGACCAGCTTGAAGGCGGCGTGCGGCTTGCACAGGCCGGCCATGTCCTTGATGCAAAGCATGTGGGCGCCCATGCGCTCGAGTTCCTTGGCTTTGGCGACGTAGTATTTCAGCGAATACTTGTCGCGGTTCGCGTCGGTGATGTCGCCGGTGTAGCAGATGGCCGCCTCGCAAATGGACTTGCCGTGGTCGCGGACGGCTTCCATGGCCACCTTCATGTTAGGCAGGTAGTTGAGCGAGTCGAAGATCCGGAAGATGTCCATGCCGGAGTCCGCCGCGTGTTTGACAAATCCGGCGACGACGTTGTCCGGGTAGTTTGAATAACCGACGGCGTTCGAGCCGCGGAAGAGCATCTGGAAGCAGATGTTGGGGATCTTCTCGCGCAGGCGGCGGAGGCGGTCCCACGGGCACTCGCTGAGGAAGCGCATGGCGGTGTCAAAGGTGGCGCCGCCCCACATTTCCAGCGAGAAAAGCTCGGGGATGCGGTGGGAGACGGCCTCGGCCACGCGTAGCATGTCGAAGCTGCGCATGCGGGTGGCGATGAGCGACTGGTGGGCGTCGCGGAAGGTGGTGTCGGTGATGAGCAGGCGCTTTTCATCGAGAATCCACTGCGCGAATTTCTCCGGGCCGATTTCCAACAGCACGTCGCGGCTGCCGCGCGGGACCTGCGCGTGGTGCTCGATGACCAGGGAGTTAGGCACGGCGGCCTTGTGCATGATGCCGGCGGGTTTCCAGCCTTTGGCACTCGGATTTCCGTTGAGGGTGATGTCGGATAGATAGGCCAGCGTGCGGGTCGCGCGGTCGCGGCGGCGCTTGAACTGGAACAGCTCCGGCTTGGTATCGATGAGCTTTGTGTGTGCCTGGCCGGCGCGGAAGGTCTCGTCGGCGATGACGTTTTCAAGGAACGGAATGTTCGTTTTCACCCCGCGGATGCGGAACTCGCGCAGCGCGCGGTCCATCCGCTGGCAGGCCATCGGGAAGTCACGGCCCATCGCGGTGAGCTTGACGAGCATCGAGTCGTAATAAGGCGTGACGACCGAGCCGGCGTCGCCCGAGGCGGCGTCCAGGCGGATGCCGAAGCCGGCTGCGGAGCGGTAGTTGAGGATGCGGCCGTAGTCGGGCGAGAAGCCTTTTTCCGGATCCTCGGTGGTGATCCGGCACTGGATGGCGAAGCCGATGCACGGCATGTCCTCTTGTTTTGGAATGGCGATTTCCTCGCTGAACAGCGTGTGACCGGCGGCGACGAGAATTTGCGAGCGCACCAGATCGATGCCGGTGACGCACTCGGTGACGGTGTGCTCCACCTGGATGCGCGGGTTCATCTCGATGAAGAACCAGTCGTCCTGGTCCATGTCGTAGAGGAACTCGACGGTGCCCGCGTTGTCATAGCCGATGCCCTTGGCCAGCGTGACGGCGGCGTCGCAGAGCTCCTTGCGGATCTGCGGGTTGAGATGCATGGCCGGGGCGACCTCGACGACTTTCTGATAGCGCCGCTGCACCGAGCAGTCGCGTTCGTAAAGATGGACGACGTTGCCGTGCTGGTCGCCGAGGATTTGCACCTCGATGTGCTTGGCGCGGGAAATGTAGCGCTCCAGGAAGACCGCGGAATTTCCGAACGCGTTGAGCGCCTCGTTCTGCGCCTCGGCTAATAATCCGGCGAGCTGCGACGGTTTTTCCACCACCCGCATGCCGCGGCCGCCACCGCCGAACGCGGCCTTGATGATGAGCGGAAATCCGATGTCGTGGGCGACGGTGAGCGCCTGGTCCGGATCGGTGATCGGATCCTCGGTGCCGGGCAGGGTGGGGACCTTGAACTTGTGGGCGAGCGCCCGGGCGGCGGTCTTGTCACCCATGTTTTCCAACAAGTCCGGCGACGGGCCGATGAAGGTGATGCCTTCGCGAGCACAAGCCCGCGCGAACGCCGCGTTTTCCGAGAGGAATCCGTAGCCGGGGTGGATCATCGTCACGCCCTTCTGTTTCGCCAGCGTCACGATGCCTTCCACGTCGAGGTAGGCGCCGACCGGGCCCTTCGAGGAATCCAGTTGATAGGCTTCGTCCGCCTTGAAGCGGTGGATCGAAAAGCGGTCCTCTTCGGCGAAGATCGAGACGGTCCGCAGACCGAGTTCGTTGGCGGCGCGGAAGATGCGGATGGCGATTTCACCGCGGTTCGCGGCCATCAGTTTGCCTGGGCGTTTTTGGGTTTCGAGCATGTTGGTGATTTTCTAAAGAGTGGTTGGGCGTTCGTGAAGCGGAAATCCGGCGGGCGGGAAAATCAGGCGTCGCCCTTCTTCTGGCGGTGGCCCGGAGTCGCGAGGATCTCGATGTAAACCGACGGGCACGCGGCGGCGGCTGCCTGGTCGATGGCGGGGACGATTTCCTCGACGTGTTTGGTTTCCGGGGCCGCGTCACCCGCGCCGACCTTGCAGTTGAAGTCCCAGAAATCCACGCCTTCCGGAAGCGGTTTTTTGCGCTCGCGCTTGAGGTATTTCCGGATGTCGCTCTTGATCTGCTCGACGACCCGCGCCGGCTGGTGGCTCGGCGAGGTGAGGGGAAATATCTTTTTCATGTGGCTTGTTTTTGTCGGGAGGCGGGTTTTTTGTCGAGGAGAAGTCCGGGATTTTTGGCGGGAGCGCGCTGGATGAAGAGCACCCTGAAGGGCGAACTCCGGACGGTCGTTTGGTAAGTCGCGTTGCCGTCCGGAGTTCAAGTTTTAGCTTGCTCTTCGCTTGGGCTAGCCTCCCGGCATGACCATCGAGACAATAGCCGGATTTTCCCCGACCATTCATGAAAGCGTGTTCATCGTCGCGAGCGCGGATGTGATCGGGCGGGTGACTTTGCACGAGGAGGCGAGTGTTTGGTACAATACGACGCTGCGCGGCGACATCAACGAGATCGTCATCGGCGCGCGGTCGAATGTGCAGGATAATGCGGTGATCCATCTGGCGGATGATTACGGCTGCTACGTCGGCGAACGGGTGACCGTTGGGCACTCGGCGATCCTCCACGCCTGCACGGTGAAGGACGAGGTGCTCATCGGCATGGGGGCGATCGTGCTGGATGGCGCGGTGATCGGCGAGCGCTCGATCATTGGCGCGGGAGCGCTGGTGACGGGCGGGACGATCATTCCGCCGGGTTCGCTGGTTTTGGGTTCCCCAGGCAAGGTGGTGCGGACATTGTCGCTCGACGAGCAGGCGAAGATCAAGGGCTGGGCGGAAAAATATGTGAGGGGATCGCGGATCTATCTGGAGCGGGAATAAGGAGGGCGCCCCCGGATATTCCTAAAAATTCCCGGCCGGCCATGAGATTCCTGATAGTTTTATGTGGCTTCGCGAGACCTGATTCATCGCAAAAACCTTGCCATAAACTCATCCAGGCCGTCGCCACTCCGGCGTCAATGCTTGTTAGCCCGCATTTCTCACACAAAAGCATCGACCGCCGGGCGTTAGGCATGTAAAGCGTTGGTTACCAAACTAAAGCATTACAACCAACCC
>JAIFNK010000088.1 GCA_020047775.1 Akkermansia sp.
CGTCCTTCAATGGATGGTGGCGTCGCGGGCCTCCTGCCCGTTGTGCGTCACCGCAGTGCTCGCACCGAGAGCCTGCATGAAGAACCGGCGGGCCAAAACCTTCTTCGGCAGCCACCGGCTGCGGGTGGCGTCGGCAATTCTGTTCAGGAACCGCTTCCGTTGCCAGTATTGCAATGAACCAACGGTGTTGGAGCTGCGTGAAAGACTCGACGGAGACGAAACCAAAAAGCACCTGCGACAATGCCGCAGGTGCCATTGAGCTAGCAGGGGGATTTTACTTTTCGAGTCCCGCGAATCCTTCCAAAGACTTGGGAACAAGCACCGTGCCGATGGTGTGCATGACGCCGTTGGTCGCGGTCACGTCAGCACTGAAGACCTTGGAACCATCGACCTCGACCTTGTCGGCCTCGACGGCAACCTTGACCTTCTCACCGTTCATTGTCTTCACCTCACCCGCCTTGAAGTCCGCCGCGAGCACTTTCCCAGCTACTACGTGATAGAGAAGCAGCGAGCGGAGTTTTTCCTTGTTCTCGGGAAGCATGAGCTTGGTGAGGACTTCTGCAGGCAGCTTGCCGAAGGCTTCGTCGGTCGGGGCGAAGATGGTGAACTCTCCCTTGTTGCCGAGGGTCAGGTCGAGTTCCGCCGCCTTGAGCGCTTTCGTGAGGGTGGAGAACGTGACGCTGTCGCCGATCACCGAGCTAAGTGAACCTTTTTGAACGGTGGCCTTCTCCTCCATTTTGGGTTTTTCCGCTGTTGCATCCTGGGAGAATGCAATCGGACTGGCTGCTGCCATGGAGATGAGCAGGGTGGCGTGGATCATGTGTTTCGTTTTCATAATATCGTTTGTTGTTTTTTGTGAATCGGGCTTTCACCAACTCTTCGACGTTTACTATGGCGTCTCGATTGGGGCGGCGCCATGGGGTGAAAGCCCCATTTGGCAGAGGGAGGCACGCACATGCCGCAAGGCGCCGACGGTTGCCGGAAGGAGGGTTTCACCCCATAGCGGCGACTCCCTGAGCGGGGTAGGATCCACTCATCCGCCACAGGTGGAAAATCCAAAAACAACCTACCGTCATGATACACACCAAACTAATCACACTCGCATTCATCGCAATCCTCGCAGTCGGGTGCGATAAACAGAAGACCGCCATCGATGATAACAAGGACGCAACCAAGGAGTCCATCGACACGCGCAAGGATGAGGTGGACGCCAATGCAAAGGCCGCGACCAAACAAACTGAAGCGAACGCCACCATCGACAAGGCCCGGATCGAGGCTAACAAGGACTCCGCCCAGGCGCAGCTGGATGCCGACAAGAAGATGGTGGATGCCGAAGCGGAAGCCGCAAAAGCCAAGGTGGACGCTGAGAAAAAGTGATTGCCCTGGGCGGATGACGACCTGCCCCTCAGGCGTGCGGGGACGCTTCCGGCGGATCGCTTCTGATCCGGAGCGTCCCTCATCCGCTGGTAATTCCCGCAATCTTCATGGCCATCACCGGGAAACGAACTTCCACCGCGGAGTCGCTGGCAGTGATTTCCAACGTGCTTCTCGGCGCGTTTATCATTCTGTCGCTGTATTTCGCGAGGGAGCTTCTTGTTCCACTGGCGCTGTCGGCACTGCTGACATTCATGTTAGCTCCGGTGGTCACCCGACTTCAGCGCTGGCTCGGGCGCATCGGGGCGGTGCTTCTGGTGGTGGCGATGATGTTTGCCGTCACGGGAGGCGTAGGGTGGGTGCTCACCCGCCAGGCGATCGATCTGGCGAACCAGTTGCCGGGTTATAAGGAGAACATCCAGCTGAAACTGCGAGCAATCCAGGTTCCTAGCCAGGGGCCGTTTTCAAAGCTTTCTAGCACCCTGGAAGAGTTGAAGAAGGATCTTCCCGGAAGTGAGGCCGCCGGTTTGCCGCTAGGTAATGCTTCCATTTCCGGTGGTGGGAACCAAGTGACGCGGGTGGCGGTTGTCAACGGGAAGGATCAGCGGTTGGAGTTCATGCAGGGCATCCTGGCTCCGGTGCTGGGACCGCTGGGATCGGCGGCGTTGGTAGTCCTGCTCTTGGTTTTCATGCTCCTCCAGCGCGAGGATCTGCGGAACCGGATGATCCGGCTGATAGGGCAGGGACGCATGACCGCCACCGCGCGCGCCATGGATGACGCCGGAGCCCGGGTGTCGAAGTATTTGCTTATGCAGATCGTGGTCAACGTAACCTACGGGATCCCCGTCGCTGTTGGATTGTATTTCATCGGCGTGCCGAACGCGATTCTGTGGGGGGCGCTTGCCACCGTGCTGCGGTTCATCCCATACATCGGCCCATGGATCGCGGCGGCGTTCCCCATTTTGCTCTCGCTCGCGTCGTCGCCGGGATGGATGGCTCCGCTACTCACCATCGGGCTGTTTGTCGCGCTGGAATTGATTAGCAACAATGTGATGGAACCATGGTTGTATGGCTCCAGCACCGGCGTCACACCGTTCGCATTGATTGTGGCCGCGTTTGTTTGGACTTGGTTGTGGGGCCCTGTGGGATTGGTTCTGGCCACGCCGCTGACAGTCTGTCTGGTGGTGATGGGGCGGCACATTCCGAAACTCGCGTTTCTTAGCATTGTGCTCAGCGACGATGACGCCCTTACCCCGGCGGAGGATTGTTATCAACGCTTGCTTCGGGTGGGTGAGCAGGACGAAATGGAACTGGTTGACCAGTATTTGAAGACGAAACCGCTGGTCGAATTGTTCGACAACGTTCTGATTCCGGTAGTCACCGCGGCTGGGACGGATCATCGGCTTGGCTTTCTTGAAACCGGACAACTGGAGTTCGTGGAACAGGGGCTGAGTGATATGATCGACGCGGTTTCGCAGGACGTGCCAGCGCCGGATGAGATGAAATTGCGGGTCTGCTGCGTGCCGGCGCGGGCCCGTCGCGATCAACTCGCCGGCGAAATGCTGGCACAGCTGTTACAGCAAAATGGCCATCCTGCGAGAAGCGCGACTGCAAGGATGTCGTTGAGGGAATTGGATACCTGGGTGAGGGAGGCCGGGGCGGACGTGGTCTGCATCTCGGTCGTGGCGCCGACCGCGCTGATTCACGCGCGCTATCTTTGTTCGAAACTGCGCGCGAATTTTCCTGAGTTGAAAATCATGGTCGGGCTGTGGGGACGTCCCGAACTGACTGCCGAAGTGGTCGGGCCGCTGGAGGACTCGGGTGCCGACGAGGTGGTCACGCTGCTGGCGGAGGCGATGAACCGGGTGGCGGCTCACGCGTCCAAGGTGGATGGGCGGCGAATCGCCGCGCGGGAAGTCGCCGACATGCCGGTCCATTCCTGATTCTATCAGTCCGGCGGCTCCGCAATTCCCGGTGGCGTGCCGTAGCCGAGGAAGGCGGTTTTCGCTCCGGCGACTGGCAGACGGAAATCATAAACTCCGTATCCGTTCGCCTTGGTGCCCCGATAGGACCTGGCGTCGGTGGAATTGATCATCACCGGACGAGCATCCTTGGCTTCCTTGCCCAAATACATGGCGACGTGGGTGATCGTTATGGCCGCGCCCGAGTCCGACGTGGCGGGCCTGCCCCAAAATAACAGGTCGGCGGGCCGCAGGTGTTTCATGCCGGGATGATTCAAGTCCACCGCATCCGCCGTTCCCTTGTGGAGCCGGCCTTTCAGGTTCAGCCATTCATATTGCGCGGTCGATGTGCGCGGCGGATCGAGGCCGACACTTCGTATCACGAAATACATCGCTCCGGAGCAATCAAAGCCGCCATCCGAAGGTTCCGCACCGCGTGCGGTGTAGGGCAGCCATGGTGAGTCCCTGGCAACCGCAAGCGCCGCTTCAATCAAGTTCCGGCGATCCTCCGGCAGGGACGCGAAGTCCGCCAGGTCCGCCGTCGCGATCAGGGCCGGCTTTCCAAAACTGGCTTTGACCGGAGGTGGCTTGACGGTCTGGGCGAAAGTGGAAAGTGGAAGACACAGTGCCAAGTTTCTAAACATGCCTAAAATAGATTCCGCAGCGTGGCATTGCAACAGTCCACTTGAGAATCATTAACTTGGTGATTCCCTTTGATTTTGAAACCTTTCCGGTGACGACGAGGGTAGGGTTTCTTCTTATGGCAATCCACCGGATTTGTGCGATATTCGGATTGCCCTGCAAGCGGACCACGCCAGTCAAGAAGGAGCACCAATCCACATTTGGTGCGTGGTTCGCACAAAATAACAATACGATGTCACTAGGAACCATTTTGTTGATCGTCCTCATCCTCATGTTGGTAGGTGCGGTGCCTTCGTGGCCGCACAGCCGCAACTGGGGTTATTTCCCGAGCGGACTGCTGGGTGTGGCTCTGATTATTCTCATCATCATGCTGTTGACCGGGCGCCTCTGACCTATGCCGTCCAAACCGACATCTCCACAAGCATCAGCCACCTGCGTGATCGCCATGGCGACCTCCTCCGGTGGTTTGAGCGCTTTGTCGCGGATTCTGGGAAGTCTGCCCGGGGACTTCAAGGCGGCCATCGCCATCGTGATGCATATTTCGCCCGACCATAAGAGTCTCTTGGCTGAAATTCTGGGGTGCCGCACGGCGCTGAGGGTCAAACAAGCTCAGGCTGGCGACACGCTCTATCATTCAGGTGTTTTCATCGCCCCACCAAACCACCACATGATGGTGACGGAAGGTGGAGTCCTTGTCCTGTCCTCACCGTCTGCGGAGAAAGTCCATTACGCGCGTCCGTCGGCGGAGCCGTTGTTCGCCTCGGTGGCGAGGATCTATCAGTCGAAGTCGATTGCCGTGGTGCTCACGGGTGGGGATGGTGACGGTTCGACCGGGGTGGGGATCATCAAGGATCGCGGTGGCATCGTCATCGCGCAGGATCGCTCCACGTCACAGGATTTCAGCATGCCGGAGACGGCAATCGAGACCGGCGATGTGGATTTCATTCTGCCTTTGGACGAAATCGCGCCCAAGTTACTCCACTTGGTAAGTGCGTGCGGCTGATCGTACGGATAAACCCGACCACTAGGATACCGGGAGATTTGTGTTGCGAGGCACATTCCAAAAGAGCATCGTTCAAGCGGTGTTAATGACTAAATCCGGCACCGTTCGATCAACCCAGGCGGATGGAACCGCAGGAAACGATTTCATGGAAAAAAAAGCCCCTCGGGTCCGTCGCCCCAAGATATCCGTTCCATTGGTTCAGGAGGATGCCGCCGTCCCGCAGGCCGGGGCTTCGTTTCCGATCGTCGGCCTCGGTGCCTCGGCGGGTGGCTTTGAAGCGCTCGAGCAGTTCATGAAACATGTGCCGCCGGAATGCGGCATGGCCTTTGTCGTGGTGCAGCATCTGGATCCCACCCGGAAAGGACTCATGGCGGAATTGCTCCAGCGGTGTACCCGCATGAAGGTGGTGCAGGTCAAGGATCGCACGCGGGTGCGTCCGGACTGCGTCTATGTGATCCCGCCGAACAAGGACATGTCCATTCTCCACGGGGTGCTGCATTTGTTCGAACCCGCGGCGAAACGCGGGCTGCGCCTGCCGGTCGATTTTTTCCTCCGCTCGCTGGCTCTGGACCAGTTGCAACAGGGCATCGGAGTCGTTCTATCAGGAATGGGTTCCGATGGCACCTTGGGGGCGCGGGCCATCCGGGAGAATGGCGGTGTGGTGTTGGCCCAAGAGCCGGCGTCCGCGAAATTCGACAGCATGCCGCGCAGCGTGATTGATGCCGGACTTGCCGTCATCGTGGCTCCGGTTGAGGACTTGCCAGGGAAAATCCTGGCCTACCTGTCGCGTTCGCCGCTCGCCGCGAAGACCGACGAGATGGTCGAGGCGAAGATGCTCGGTGCGCTGGAGAAGATCCTCATCCTGTTGCGGACCCGGACGGGGCACGACTTTTCCTTCTACAAGAAAAGCACGTTGTATCGTCGGATAGAGCGGCGCATGGGTATTCACCAGATCGACAGGATTGCGACTTATGTGAGGTTCCTGAACGAGAATCCCGAGGAACTCGATTTCCTGTTCAAGGAATTCCTGATCGGCGTGACGGCTTTCTTTCGCGATCCGCTCGCGTGGCAGTGTTTGCGGGAGGAGACGCTCCCGGCGTTGCTCGCCAGTCGTCCGGCGGGTTTGTTGCGGGCGTGGGTCGCCGGTTGTTCGACCGGGGAAGAGGCCTATTCCATCGCCATCGTGTTCAGGGAGGCGATGGAGAAACTCAAGCCCAGGAAGAACTTCAAGCTCCAGATTTTCGCTACCGACCTGGATCGGGACGCGATCGACAAGGCGCGGCAGGGATTCTTCCACGAAAGCATCTCCGCCGATGTTTCGCCGGAACAATTGCGGCGGTACTTCACCAAGGAAGAGCGTGGCTACCGGGTGCGCGCCGAGATCCGGGAAATGGTGATCTTTTCCCCGCACAGCCTCATCAAGGATCCTCCATTCACGAAGTTGGACTTTGTGAGCTGCCGGAACCTGCTGATCTATCTGGCACCGGAAATGCAGAAGAAACTTTTTCCGTTGTTCCATTACAGTCTGAATCCGGGCGGCATCCTGTTGTTGGGGAATGCGGAGACCATCGGCCATTTCACCGACCTGTTTTCCACCGTCAGCGGCAAGTCGCGGATCTTCCGGCGGATGGAGTCCTCGGTGCGGACCGATCCGGTCGAGTTTCCTTCCTCATTCGCGCCAGCCTCGTTTGGAAGCTCCGCCTCACTTGCGGAGACAAAACCCTATCTGAACCTCCAGTCGCAGGCGGAGCAGTTGGTATTGCGGCGTTACGCCCCGCCGACAGTCCTGGTGGATGAACAGGGGGACATCCTTCACATCAGCGGCCGGACGGGAAGGTATCTGGAGCCGGCCATCGGGAAGGCGAACCTCAATATTTTCGCCATGGCCCGCGAAGGACTGCGTTACGAGCTAACAGAAGCGTTTCAGAAAGCCCTGCGTCAGTCGGGGCCGGTGGTCATGCACGGTGTGAAGATTGAAACGGACGGAGCGTGGCAGTTTGCTGACATCACTGTCGAGAAGGTGGAGGAAACCGAGCCGCTGGCGGGATCGCTCATTGTGGTTTTCTCGGAGATTCCCGCGCCTGTTGAGACGATACCGGTCGGGCGGGTCGGGACGGCGGGCGCACGTTACCACCGGTTGTCAGAAGTCGAGCGTGAGCTGCATCAGGCGCGGGTGGAACTGCAGAACACACGGCAGGCAATGCAGAATTCCCAGGAGGAGCTCAAGTCCACCAACGAGGAGATGCAGTCCACCAACGAGGAAATGCAGTCCACTAATGAAGAACTCACCACTTCCAAGGAGGAGATGCAGTCCTTGAATGAAGAGCTGCAGACGGTGAACTCCGAGTTGCAGGGGAAAGTGGACGAGCTTTCCCGATCGAATACGGACATGAAGAACCTGCTTAACAGCACGGACATCGCCACGCTGTTTCTCGACAATGAGCTGAAGATACGCCGCTTCACCACGCGGGCGACCAAGCTCATCAAGCTGATCCCCGGTGATGTGGGCCGGCCCATCACCGATCTGGCGTCCGAGCTGCTCTATCCGGAGCTGCCGGACGACGCCCGCGAGGTCCTGCGCCGGCTGGGATTCATGGAAAAGGCCATCAGCGCACGGGACGGAAGTTGGTTCACGGTGCGGATCATGCCCTATCGGACGTTGGACGACCGCATTGATGGCGTGGTGATCACCTTCCTGGACATCAGCGTGGCGAAGGCGTTGGAAGGAAAACTACAGGACATCCAGGTCAGCCTAAAATCCCGGCTCGCCGGCCAGTCCGCGAAGCTGGACAAGGCCAGGGTGGACCTGAAGGCGGAACGCAAACGGACCCGCAAGGGCGACGACAAATCACCTGATACCCATGACTGACAAAATCAAAGCGGCTTTGCGCCGCCGTGCCGAGTGGAATTCCGTAAAACAGGATCCGACCACGCCGGTGCCCCATACCGAGGCCGATGCGCGCCGACTGGTTCACGAGCTGGAGGTCCACCAGATCGAGTTGGAGATGCAGAATGTCGAACTCCGCCAGGCCCGAGATGAAGTGGAGGCGGTTCTGGATAAATACACCGATCTTTATGAATTCGCCCCGGTCGGTTATTTCACGCTCGCCGCGGACGAATCTATCCGACTGGTGAATCTCGCCGGCTCCGTCCTGGTCGGCATCGAGCGTTTGAAATTGATCGGCCGTCCCTTCGGGATGCATGTATCCCGGGAGGATCGCGGCCGGTTCAAGGACTTTCTCAAACAGGTCTTTGCGAACGACGAGAAACGATCCGCCGATTTCGAACTATCGGGCGGAAACCTGCTTCCGAGGGTCGTCAACATCGAGGCCCGGCGCTAGCACCATCGTTCGGAGTGCAATGCCGTGATGGTGGATATCACGGAGCGCAAACGCGCGGAGGAAATATGCCATCGCAGCGAGACGCTGTTTGCCGCAGTCGTCAGCCAGGCCCCGGTCGGTGTTTATGTCGTGGACGCGGGATTCCGCCTGCAACAGGCCAATCCCATCGCGATGCGGATTTTCGAGAATGTGCACCCACTCATCGGCCGGGGTTTTTCCGAGGTAAGCCGGACGGTCTGGCCCCGGCGGATCGCGGATCAGATCGTCGCTCAATTCAAGCGCACGCTGGAGTCGGGCGAGTCGTTTCAGTCGCCTCCCTTTAACGAGCTGCGTCGGGATACCGGCATGAAGGAGGCCTATGAATGGCAGATTCAACGGGTCACCCTGCCTGCGGGTGAGTATGGGGTGGTCTGCTTTTTCAATAACATCACCCACCGGGTGAGGGCGGAGGCCGCGCAGCGCCGGGCGGACGTGCTCGCCGGCTCGAACCTGAAACTCAAACAAGAGATCGTCCGGCGGAAGTTGGCGCAGGAAGACCTGCGGGTGAGCCGGATGGAGCAAAGCAAGCTTCTGAAACAATCACGTCTTCAGCAGAAACAGATGAGGGAGCTTTCTCATCAGGTTCTGAACGCCCAGGAAGGGGAGCGGAAGCGCGTTAGCCGCGAGTTGCATGACGTCATTGCCCAGACCCTGGTGGGCATCAACGTGCATCTGGCGGCACTCGGCCAGGCCGCGGCGTCCGACCCGGCGGGCCTGCAGACGCAGATTTCCCGCACGCATCTGCTAGTAGAGAACGCGGTGGACATGGTTCACGGCTTCGCCCGCGAACTGCGTCCGACGGTGCTTGACGATCTGGGGCTGCTCCCCGCGCTCCAGGCATTCATGAAAGGATTCATCGCCGAGACAGGCATCCGGGTAAGCCTCAAGGCCTCCGCGAAGGTGGACCAATTGACCGGCGCGGCGCGGACGGCGCTCTATCGAATCGTTCAGGAGGCTCTAACGAACGTTTCCCGCCATGCGAAAGCTAGCCGGGCGGATGTGAAGATCGAGTGTCTTGACGGTCTCATTTCCATGGAGATCCGGGACAACGGGCAAGGCTTCAATCCCAAGGGAAAAAAGCACAGCCGCCTGGGTCTCATCGGCATGAGGGAGCGTGTGGAGATGATTGGCGGCAAGTTCCGCGTGGAATCGGCGGCTGGTGAATCCACCACGGTCCACGTGGAGATTCCGATGGGGAAAAATGTGAGGTTGCGCCGCGTGTCGCGGGGCGTGGGCGGCCAGGTGGTGTTGAATGATGCTGGAGACAGCCGAAAGTAGGGTTTCACCCCATGGCGCCGGGTGGGTACGAAGGCTATGGTAAGTCCATGGACAAACTACAAGTCAAAGGCGAGTGGAACATCATCAAGGGCAATCTCAAACCGAAGTGGGCCACTCTCACCGACGATGACCTTCAGTTCGTCGAGGGAAAGCAGGACGAGCTTCATGGCCGGATCCAGAAGCGCACCGGTGAGACCCTCGAATCCGTTGAGAAGGCCATCGGAGAATTCCGGTCCGCTTTGGGGTCCAAGGCCAAGTGAACAAAATCCAAATCCAGCCCTAGAAAGAACCAACACCATGTTAATGACCATCGCCATTATCCTCATCGTCCTGTGGGCGCTGGGACTCGTC
>JAIFNK010000320.1 GCA_020047775.1 Akkermansia sp.
CGGTTCTCGGTGTCGAACGACCACTTGCCGCCGACAGGGCTGCCGTCCGCTTCTAGCAGAAGACCCATCCGCTTCCGCTGGTGTTCGTAGAATTTCGCCATGAACGGCTTTTTCTTCGAAGCGAGGTGGGTTTCGAGGAACTCCGGCGGGCTGATGAAATTCGGTGAATCCCGGACGATGACTTGGATCCCGCGCTTCGTGGCGAATCGGTTCACCCGCTTCATCAGGAGATGATCGGCGGGATCGGCGAGGTGGATTGTCGTGATGGCATCGGGGAGGATTCCCTCTAGCAATTCCGAGCTGTCGGTGGTCGATCCGTCGGGAACTTCGATGTAATGGACGACATGGCCGGCCGCTTCGAGCTCGGCGGCAAAGGCTTTCATCGAGGCGCGGTGCAGCATGAGTTTCTGCCGGTGCATCGCCGCCGGCCAGTGCGGGTCGTTGCCGAAGAACAGCGGGTCTTCGATCAGGTAGATTTCCCGGCCTGTCGCGATCGCCGGGTGGTTTTTGAAGAGCTGATGCGGGTAGATGAGCGTTGCTTCCATTTCAAAAAGTGCGGACGGAGGAAAGCCCGCCGTCGGGACGGAGGATTTGGCCGGTGAAGAACCTGGAGGCGTCGGAGAGAAGGAAGGCGACGAGTTGCGCGACGTCATCGGGGTCGCCGACTTGTTGGAGCGGATGGCGTTTGGCGGCGGCGTTCTTTTTGACATCGGAGTTCAGGAGATTTCCGGCGAGCGGCGTGTCGGTAAGTGACGGAGCGATGGCGTTCACCCGGATCTTCGGAGCCAGCTCGGCGGCGAGCGACAGCGTGAGTCCCTCGACCGCGCCCTTGGCGGCGGCGATGGAGGCGTGGAAGGAAAGTCCCTGGGCGACGGCGACGGTGGAAAACAAGACGACGGACGCGGAAGGTGCGGCTTTCAATGCGGGAAGTGCCGCCTGCAGCGTTGCGACCACACCGAGGCAGTTGATCCGGAAATCATTGAGGAAATCCTCCGGAGTGAGCCGGTGGAAGGGCTTCAAAGAGATGCTCCCGGGAAAATAGACAAATCCATCGAGCGTCGGCGGCAGCTGAAGCGCTCCGGGATTGAGGGCGTCGAAGGGCTGCACCGGGATGCCGAGCCCGGCCAGCGGGCCGGGGGTGCGGGTTGCCGCGATGAGCGAATTTCCCTGCGCCTGCAACAAGCGCGCCGTGGCCAAGCCGATCCCCGAGTTTCCGCCGATCATCAATATCGTTTTAGCCATGGGCGAAAGTGGGGCGCGAACCGTGCCGGTCAAGGTGCTGAAATATTTCTTCTAAGGAATCCTCGTTTAGGGTGTCATAGTCCTTGTTATGAAACCTTTGGCTTGGATTTTACTGATCGTCTTCTTTTTCCCCCTCCAACTCATGGCCCAAGACCCGGACGCCCTTCGCAAGGAACGCGACAAACTCGTGGAGCGCGGGATGTGGCGGGAGGCTTTGGATTTCTACGGGGAAAAGCTGATGCCAATCCCGGACGGAAAATCCGATCTGGACCTGAGAATGGCGGTCGAGGTGATCCGCAGACAAAATGTGTGGGGCGAGTTTGATGGCCTCGTCGAGCGCGCGGTTTCCACTCACCCTGCGAATGCGATGCTGTTGGTGCAGGCGGCGGCATCCTATCAGTCGGCATCGCATTCCGGCCGGCTTGTCGCCGGAGAGTTCGAGCGCGGCGGAGGGTCGCGTTACGGGAACCGTTCGATGGGGCCGGATGAGGTTCCGGAGGCTTCGGCCGGTGCATGGGTGGATACGGGTTATCGCGATCACATCCGGTCGCTGCAATTGCTCCGTGAAGCGATCGGCAAGTCACAAAACGACAGCGAACGCCTCCATGCGTGGGAAATTTTCTCGCGAGTCCAAAGCGGGGATGCTTGGAAACTCCAAACGCTGACTCCCATCGATACTCTTCCCGAGTGGGGCGAACCCGGGCCGGAAGGCGGCACCGAAGGCGCACCGTGGGCGAAGGACGGGCCCGTGCTTTACGAGGTTCCCGCCTCCTGGGAGACGGCGAAAAACGACGGCGAGCGCTGGCGTTTTGCGCTGGCGGAACGCGTCCGGCTCAAGCCCGGGAAGGCGGGTGAAGTCACGAAGGAACTCGCGGATTTCTCCCGCTCGCAATTTGGCACCGAGACTCTCTCGTCCTACGGTTGGTGGCGGCAACAGGATCCTGATAGCGCGAAGGGGATTCTCGAAATGGACACGCTCGCCGAGGACGAGTGCCTCGCGAAAACCTCCGATGGCGTCCGCCGGTTCAAGCTGCCGGCCAACCAACATTTCATCGCGCTCTATCGCTCGATCATGAATGAAAACGAGCAGGCCGGAGACGCGCTCGTCCAGGTGTTCCTGAACCGCCGCCAATACGACAAGGCCCGCGAAGTGCTGGAGCAGACCATCGCCAAACACGGCCCCGGCAATGACGACCAGCGCAAGAAGCTGCTTAAACAAATCACCGGCAATTGGGGCCGCTTCGAGCGCGCCGAGACCGTGCCCGCCGGAGTGAAACCGAAGTTGCCGCTGGTGTTCCGCAACGCCTCCGCCATCAAGCTAACCGCAGCGCCCGTGGACATGGAGGCGGTGCTCAAGGACACGCTCGCCTATCTGAAAAGCAATCCCGGAAATCTTGACGGGCAGCGAGTCAATCCCTCGCAGATCGCCAGCCGGCTCATCGCGGGAAAGGCGGAGAAATACATCGGGAATGTTTCCACCACGTGGGAAGCCAAACTCACGCCCCGTGAGAAACACCGTGACACCCGCGCCGACCTGGAAGTGCCGCTGGACAAGGCTGGCGCCTGGTGGATCACCGGAAAAACCGACGGCGGCAACGAGTTCCACACGCTCGTCTGGATCGTGGATTCCGTGCTGGTCCAGAACGACGTGGGCGGCAAAAAACAATGGTGGGTCGCTGATGCCGCGGGCGGTGCGCCGGTGGCGGGTTCGCAAATCGAGTTCTTCGGCTATCGGGCGATCTATCAGGAGCGCGGCACTCCGCTCGGCCGGCGGATGGATGTCCGCACCAAGGAGTTTGCACGCAGCACCGATGAGGAGGGGAAAACGCTGCTCAAGCCGGGTGATTGGGACAACGAATTCCAGTGGCTGGCCATCGCGCGCAAGGAGGGCCGAGCCACGGCGTTTTTCGGATTCCTGCCCTATTATGTCGAAGCCCCGCAGCTTGAGAACGGCAACCGCGACATCGCGTATGGCATCTCGGACCGCCCGCTCTACAAACCCGGCGACACGGCGCATTTGAAATTCTACCTCCGCAATGTCGGCTATTTCGAACCGGACGAATCACGCTGGGCGAATCAAACCGGCACACTCGTCCTTTTCAACGGCCGCGGCGAGGAGGCGATGAAACTCCCGAATCTCAAGACCGACGCACTGGGCGCGGTGGAGAGCGAAGTGATCATTCCCAAGGATTCGGTGTTAGGAAACTGGAGTGCGGTGTTTCAAATCGTCGACCGGATTTCCGCATCTGTTAGCCTGCGGGTCGAGGAATACCGCAAGCCGGAATACGAGGTGAAGGTCGAGGCCCCGGACGCGCCGGTGAAGCTCGGTGACAAATTCACGGCGACCGTCAAAGCGACCTATTTCCACGGCTCGCCGGTGCGCAATGCGAACGTCGAGATCATCGTGAAACGCAGTTCGATCACGGAACGCTGGTTTCCGGTCTGGCGCTGGGATTGGCTCTATGGCCCCGGCGCGTGGTGGAATGGCAGCGAGGCATCCTGGCATCCGACGTGGAAAAGCTGGGGCTGCATCCCGCCGCATCCGCCGTGGTGGCAGGGTGACCGTTGGACGCCGGATGAGTTAGTCATCAAGCGGAATGTCCCGATCGGTCCCGACGGCACGGCCAAGATCGAAATCGACACCGCGCCCGCCAAGCTGGTGCAGGGCGACATGGATGCGAAATACACCATCGAGGCCCGCGTGGTGGACGCCTCGCGCCGTGAGGAGCGTGGCACCGGTTCGGTGATCGCCGCGCGCAAGCCGTTTGAGGTGGTGGTGTGGACGGACCGGGGATATGCCCGTGCCGGTGAGCAGGTGGAGGCGTCGATTTCCGCCGCGACGCTGGCCGGGAAACCAGTCGTCGGAGCAAAAGGAAAACTCGTCATTTTCAAACTCACCAGCGGGGAAAACGGCCGCATCGAGGAGAAGGAAATTCAGTCATTCCCGGTGGAGACCGATGCGCAAGGCGAAGTGAAACAACGCTTCGCCGCGCCCGCCACCGGACAGTATCGTTTGGCGGCGAGCTTGTCGTTCAAGGACGGTGATCCGGCAGAAGGCGCGACGATTCTCAACGTCCACGGCCCCGGTCGCGCCGATCCGGCGGACTGGCGTTTCAGCCCGCTCGAACTGGTGGCTGACAAGACGACCTACTCCGCCGGCGAGACCGTCAAGCTCCGCGTGAACAGCGACAAGGACAACGGCAACGTCTGGTTGTTCCTCCACATCGCGGGCTCTTCCGGTCGCGAGGCCCGCCGCATCCGGCTCGATGGTAAAAGCCTGGAAGTCGATGTCCCGCTGGATCTGCGAGATATGCCTAACATGTTCATCGAGGGTGTCAGCGTCCACGGCGCGAAGGTCCACACCGCGGTCCGGCAGATCCTGCTGCCGCCGGTTAGCAAGGTTGTCGAAGTCACGCTGGAGCCCGCGAAGAACCGGGTGAAGCCGCGCGAAACCTCGGCCCTGCGCGTCACCTTGCGCGATGCCGATGGCAAACCGGTCACCGGCACCGCCGTGCTGTCGGTTTATGACAAGTCGCTCGAAGCGATCACCGGCGGTTCCAACGTCGGGAAGATCCACGAGAATTTCTGGACGTGGAAGAACAACTATTATCCGGGACAGAGTGCTGATTCCATTCCGGATTCCCCGGGAAACCTGCTCCGTCCGAAAATCGTCGGGATGCAGTCGCTCGGGCGTTTCGGGGATGAGAGCCGTTATCTTGGTGGTCGTGGAATGGGCTTCGGCAGTGGCGGGGCGATGAGGGCCAAGGGGGGTAACCGCATGATGGAAGGCGATATTGTTTTAGAGTCGCCAAAGCTGATGGCCGCTCCGGCAGCCATGGAAGACAAGATGGCAGGAGAATCCGCGCCTGCCGCCAATCCCATCCTCGTCCGCAAGGACTTCGCCGATCTCTTGAAATGGTCCGGCGCGATCCAGGCCGATGCCGATGGCCGCGCCGAGATTCCGCTGGAATTCCCGGACAACCTCACCACCTGGAAAGCCCGCGTCTGGGTGCTGGGCAAAGGCACGCAAGTCGGTGAAGGCAGCGCGGAAATCATCACTTCCAAGGAGTTGCTCGTCCGGTTGCAAGCACCGCGTTTCCTGGTAGAACGCGACGAATCGGTCTTCAGCGCGATCGTCCAGAACGACCATGACGCGCCAAAGACGGTAAAGGTTTCACTCGAGCTGGATGGCAAGAACCTTGAAGCGATCGACGGCGCGCCGCAGACCGTGGAAATCGCCGCGAAGTCGGAAGCCCGCGTCGATTGGCGGGTGAAGGCGCTGCGCGAAGGCGAGGCGACGTTCCGCATGCGCGCCGATTCCGGCGACGATGGCGATGCAGTCGAGCGCAAGCTGCCGGTGCTCGTGCACGGCATGTCGCGCCAGGACGCGTGGAGCCGCGCGGTCGAACCGGGCGCGGATTCCGCGAAGATCCAAATCGAAGTGCCCGAGCAGCGGCGGCCGGACCAATCGAAGTTGACCGTTCGTTTTTCACCGACCATCGCCGGCGCGGTGGTGGATGCGATTCCCTATCTGGCGAGCTATCCGCACGGCTGCACGGAGCAGACACTGAACCGTTTCGTGCCGGCCGTGATCGCCCAACAGATGTTGCGCGATCTCAAGATCAACCTCGCGGAAGTGAAGGCGAAGCGCACCAACCTCAATCCGCAGGAACTCGGCAATGCCGCCGACCGCGCGGCGCAGTGGAAACAATGGCAGACGAACCCGGTCTTCGACGAGGTCGAGATGGAGAAGATGGTGGCGAAGGGGATCGAAAAACTCATGTCGATGCAGAACTCCGACGGCGGTTGGGGCTGGTTTTCCGGCTTCCGCGAGGTTTCCGGGCCGCACACCACGGCGGTGGTGGTGCACGGATTGTTAGTCGCCAAGCAAAACGGCGCGAAGATTCCGGAGGTGATGTTGAACTCCGGCATCGGCTGGCTGATGGGGTATGAGCGCAAGCAAACCGCCGCGCTGCAACTTCATGTCGAGCGCGAGGCCTTGCGCAAGGAAGGCAAGAAGATCAAGGACTCGAACAAGCATGAAAAATCCACGTGCGATGCGATGGACGCGTTCGTCCGGCTCGTTCTCGGCGAGGCCAAGCGCGACTCGGAGCCGATGCTCGCGTTTCTCTATCGGGACCGCATCGATCTGCCGGTTTACGCCAAGTGCCTGCTCGGTTTGGAACAACATCGCAAGGGCGACGAAGCGCGCCGTGATGAAGTGATGAAAATGATTTCCCAATACCTGAAGCGCGATGCCGGGAATCAGACGGCTTATCTCGATCTGCAGAACACGAATTACTGGTGGAACTGGTATGGCAGCGAGGTCGAGGCGCACGCGTGGTATCTCAAGCTGCTCGCCGCCGTGAAGCCTCAGGACGCGGATACGCGCGGCTTGGTGAAGTATCTGGTGAACAACCGCAAACACGCGACTTACTGGGAATCGACGCGCGACACGGCATTCGCCATCGAGGCCATCGCCAGCTATTTCAAAGCCAGCGGTGAGGACGCGCCGGAGATGGAAGTGGATGTCCTGCTCGACGGAAAATCGCTGCGCAAGGTTTCCATCAACCGGGAGAACCTCTTCACCTTCGACGGCACGGTCACCCTCACCGGCGACGCGGTGACCACGGGGAAACATGAGATTGAATTGAAGAAGTCCGGCAAGGGAACGCTTTATGCGAACGCCTATCTGGAAGTCTTCACGCTCGAAGACAAACTCCGCGCCGCCGGGCTGGAGGTGAAAGTCCAGCGCCGCATTTCCAAACTCATCGCCCTGGAAAAGGAAACCGAGGTGCCGGATTCCACGGGCTTGGTGGTGAAACAACAAGTCGAGCGGTTCCGCCGAGAGCTGCTGGTGGACGGGGCGAAACTGGCATCAGGCGACCGCGTGGAAGTGGAGCTGATCCTTGAGAGCAAGAACGACTACGAGTATCTGATTTTCTCCGATGCCAAGGCCGCCGGATTCGAAGCGCTCGACGCGTTGAGCGGCTACGTCGGCGGCGATGGGCTGAGCGCCTACATGGAGCCACGCGACCAGACGGTGGACTTCTTCATCCGCGCCCTGCCGCGGGGGACTAACACGCTACGCTATCAACTCCGCGCCGAGGCACCCGGGATTTATAAAGCACTGCCCGCCACGGCGGAGGCGATGTATGCGCCCGAGTTGAGAGGAAACTCGGAGGATTTGAAATTGGAAATCTCCAAATAGCGAATCGTGATAGTGTTGGGACTGCTTCAGGCTGCTTTGATCGTCGGTCTGCTGGTGAACCGGGCCAAGCGGCGCAACCGTGAGGCGGAGGCTACGCTGATCGCCGAAATCTCCTCGAAGTTTGTCAACTTTCCGGCTGCCGAAGTGGATCGCGAGATCTTCGCCGCCCAACGCCGGATCTGCGAGTTGATGGACATCGACATCATCGTGCTGTGGCAGTGGTCGGATCAGAAATCCGGTTCGTTCACCGCCACCCACTTCTATTCGTTACAGCACGGTCCCCAGACACGGATCGAGTTGGTGGAGGAGGATTTTCCATGGGTCAGGCAGGAAATCCTGGCCGGGAGGGTTGTGGTTCAACGCTCGCTGGCGGAGATGCCGGCCGCGGTCGCCAATGACCGGGAGGCTTCGCGCCGGGCGAGCGTGAAGTCCTTCCTGACGCTCCCGCTGTCGCTGGGCGGCGAAACACCCATCGGTGTCATCAGTTTCAACACCACCCGCCGGGAGCGCGACTGGTCGCCCGCGCTGGTCGAACGACTGCACCTGGTCGCGGAGATTGTCACCAACGCCTTGGCTCGCAAGAAGGCGGACCAGGATCTGCACGAGAGCGAGGACAGCATCCGGCTCGCCATGGAACAGACGATGGAACTACGCAACGAGCTCGCGCATACCGGCCGCGTCACCCTGCCTGTGATTCCCCACTCATGACCCCTCCGGACGATCCCACCATCTACCTCGTGGACGACGATGTCTCCGCGCCCGGCACGCGCGCGAACTGGCGCTGTGCCGGCCGTTCGAAGATCTAACCGAGCGCGAGGTGCTCCGCCACGTCGTGCTCGGCCTGCTCAACAAACAGATCGCCGCCGAGCTCGGCATCCACGAGCGCACCGTGAAACTCCACCGCACCCACATCACCACCAAGCTCGGCGTGCACTCGGTCGCGGAACTCACCCGGATGGTGGATGATCTGATCACCGCCGGTCACGAAGTGGGGGCCTTATCTGAGCGAGCGTCAATGGGGCACCGTGTGGGAAGACTACAGCCCGGATGGCGATGCCTGGAATTTCTTCACCCACGATCATGCCCGCTCGCGCGCGCACCGCTGGGGCGAGGATGGCCTGGGTGGGATTTCCGATGACAAACAGAAATTGTGCTTCGCGCTGGCCTTGTGGAATGGCAAGGACGCAATTCTCAAGGAGCGGTTGTTCGGCCTGACGAACAGCGAGGGCAATCATGGCGAGGACGTGAAGGAGTATTACTTCTTCGACGGCGACAACTGGCTGGATGAGCATCACTCGAATCCACTGCATTCCGGATATCAGAATGCCCGGAACTCCGAGTGGTTCCACATGCTCAACGAGGACATCATCTCGATGCCGGACAAGTGGGAGTATCCTTGGTATGCGGCCTGGGACCTTGCCTTTCACTGCCTGCCGCTCTCGATCGTGGATCCCGACTTGGCCAAGGATCAGATGAAGCTGATGCTCAAGGGGGCGTATCTTCACCCTAGCGGCCAGATGCCTGCCTACGAATGGAATTTCAGCGACGTGAATCCTCCGGTCCACGCGTTCGCGACGCTCTTCCTGCATCGCACGGAGACGGCCCTGCGCGGTGGGTTTGACCTCGATTTCCTGCGGGAAACATTCAACAAGCTGGTGCTGAACTTCACTTGGTGGGTCAACCGCAAGGACCGCTTCGGAAAAAACGTCTTTGAAGGCGGCTTCCTCGGTCTCGACAACATCGGCGTCTTTGACCGTAGCGCTCCGCTGCCCACAGGTGGCCATCTCGAGCAGGCGGATGGCACGGCGTGGATGGCCCTCTTCAGCTAGAACATGCTGGAACTCTCGATCGATCTCGCCGCCGAGGGCCCCATCGATGAGGACATGGTCACCAAGTTCGCGGAGCACTTCTATTGTATCGCCGCGGGGATGAACCGGTCGGGGGCGGACGGGATGTGGGACGAAGAAGATGGTTTGTATTATGACTTGCTGCGGCTCCCCGACGGGAGTGCCACCCGGTTGAAGGTGCGCTCCATGGTCGGACTGCCGCCTGAGGAAGGCCTGTACCTTTCCGCCGTCATGCATTTGAGAGAGGCGCGCAAGCAATTCCTCTCGGCGGAACAACGCGCCGTGCTCTATCTGGACCCTCCCGATCACCGTCCCGCACCACTCGATCATCGGCGACCGCGGCAAGGTTGATACGCCTCATAGTTCGGACGGCGTGGTGCAATACTGGAGTTCCCACCTCAAATCCGCGAAGTCCAAAAAAATCGTCCCCGGCCTGCACGACGCGTGCGAACTGCCGGAAACCATTGACGAGCTCCGCCGCCTGCTTCACACGCATCTCAAATCCAATGCCAAGCCCGGCACCACCGTCCGCCAGCCCTCGCAAATCAAACTGATCACCTATTGAACCGGACCACCGCCATGCGGCCAACCGCCCCCATCAACCACTTCCGCGCCGCCTGTTGCGTGTTAGGCCATGATCCCACGTTGATCTCCGGTCATCACTTCGGGGAATTCATCGATGAG
>JAIFNK010000077.1 GCA_020047775.1 Akkermansia sp.
AGTTGTCGGTAGTATTTGGATTTTCCAGTAAATTCCTTTCTTTGGACAGCGCTGTCCTTTCTTGGGACCAGTCGGTCCCGCAACTTGTAGCGGCGCGTCTATGACCGCCGCTAACCGGCCCCGAGGCCGAAATGCCAAGGAAAAGCCAATGAACAGACTTCCCCGCACCTTCCAACCCCTCTATCATCCACCGCGTGGCCGACCTCTCCGAATCTCTCCAAACCTTCGTCACCTACGTCCAGACCCACCTCACGGGCGACGAAAAGGGCGAAGCCGCCGATTTTCTCGATCACTTCTTCCGTGCCCTCGGCCACGACGGCATCAAGGAGGCAGGAGCCACCCGCGAGACCCGCCTCGCCAAGAAAGGCGGAGCCAAAGGCAAAAACTTCGCCGATCTCCTGTGGCCCGAGCGCGTGCTCATCGAAATGAAGTCCCGTGGCAAAAAGCTCGAACGCCAATACGACCAAATCTTCGACTACTGGACGCACATCGTCCCGCACCGCCCGCCCTTTGTTATCCTTTGCAACTTCGACGAATTCTGGATCTACGATTTCAACCTCCAGCTCTTCGATCCCGTCGAGAAATTCACCCTCGCGGAGCTACCGTCTCGCGCCGAGGCCCTCGCCTTCCTTCTACCCAAGCCGCGCAAGCCGCTCTTCAACAACAACCGCGTCGAAGTCACCCGCGAGGCCGCTGCGGACCTCGCGCAACTCTTCCGCGCCCTCGTCTCGCGTGGCGAAGACCGCGCCCGCGCCCAGCGTTTCATCCTCCAACTCCTCGTCACCCTCGTTTCGGAGGACATGCACCTGCTCCCGCGCCAACTCCTCACCCGCCTCATCGCCGAGTGCCGCGACAAGGGCGAAAACTCCTACGATCTCATCGGCGGTCTGTTCCGCCAGATGAACACCCGGGAACCCGCGCGTGGCGGCCGTTTCACCGAGGTTCCCTACTTCAACGGCGGCCTCTTCGCCGATATCGACCCCATCGATCTCCTGCCCGCCGAGCTCAACCTGTTAGCCACCGCCGCCGACCGGAAATGGGACATGGTAAAACCCGAAATCTTCGGCACCCTCTTCCAATCCAGCATGGACAGCGACGAGCGCCACGCCTTCGGCGCGCACTTCACCAGCGAGTTCGACATCCGCAAAGTCGTCGGCCCCACCATCGTCCGCCCGTGGCGTGAGAAAATGGAAGCCGCTTGGGACAAGGTCGGGAAACTCAAGGAAGTCCTGCGCGATCTCCGGCTCTTCCGCGTGCTCGACCCCGCCTGCGGCTCCGGAAATTTCCTCTACGTCGCCTACCGCGAACTCAAACGCCTCGAACGCGAAATCCTCCTCCGCCTCTCGGAAATCTCCAAAGGCGAGCCACTCGAAACCGCCGTCTCCATCCACCAGTTCCACGGCATCGACATCCAGCCCTTCGCCGTCGAACTCGCCAAGGTCACCCTCATGCTCGCTAAAGAGCAGGAAGTCCGCGAAACCGCCAAACTTGAAGAAATCGAAGAAGGCTTCCTCGTCCTCGAAAACCCGCTCCCGCTCGACAACCTCGACAAAAACATCCTCTGCGCCGACGCCCTCTTCACCGAGTGGCCGAAGGCCGATGCCATCATAGGAAATCCGCCGTATCTTGGCTCCCGCTACATCGCGCAGGAACTCGGCTACGACTATGCTAAGCGCGTGCAAGACCGTTTCCCCGGCATCCCGAAGATGGCGGACTTCTGCACCCATTGGTTTCGGTTACGCACGGGATTGATCCTGCCGGCACTCATGATGCCGATGATTCTCATCGCATGCCAAAAGGAAACAAAACCGGATAGTTCCGAACTCAAAAAAATCCGGGAGGAGCTGGAAAAATCCAACCGCCGCCTCGAAGACATGCAGCGTAACCAGCGGATCGAGCGCGAAGGGAAAGCCCTCGAAAACCAAAAGTCCTACTTCCAATGATCCCCAACCCGACGGCTATTGGCGTGTCAGAAGAAAAGTCAGCTCCGCAAGAAATTGCTCGGGTGTCACCCTACACGCCTTGCAGAATGAAATCCACTCAATCACATCGAGACGGCGCTGCCCGCGCAGAATGTCGCTCACGGTTGATTGACTCACCGCCATTCGGCGGGCGAGTTGCTGCTGCGACAACCCCGCATCGGAACGGATTCGTGCCAGCACTTTCAACAAGGACTCCTGATCGGCGGAATAGATTGACTTTGCCACCGAGCCAGATTGCCAAATCCGGCCGATTATCGAAAAAGCTGGTAAATCATCGAATGCTCGCTCAAAAAACCGCCAGTGCCAGAATCATTACATCGCGCTACGAATGGAGGAAAAACCCCTTGAAAATGCAAAGGCGCAAGATGCTTCAGGTTTCCGAAGTATCAAAGCCAGCATCTTTCACACCAAAACCCGAGACAAAAGCCGGGTTACAATAAAATCACTGCGCATTTCTTGACCTGCCTACGTTCATTCCTACCCTCACCTTGACGTGAAAACACCAATATCAATCCTCTTAACAATCGCGCTCATAGCCGTCAGTCCTGCCATTGCCCAGGAGCAAGAGGCAGCCGAAGCGGCACCGGCAACCGACCAGGCTGTTGACACAATCACCGAGCCAGAAACGAATCCCGGCCTTTCAGATGAGATTACCGCTGCCAACCTTGGCAAGCGCACCTTCATCCCTCACACGTTGGAAGTCCAGCCCTTCACACCACCGCCTCCTCCGGTGGTAAAACGCCTCCCCGCCGTCCGCGTTGACGCCGCCGTAACCCGAGTTTCCAAAAATGCCCGCACCCTCACCCTACAACGCGGCGAACCCTCAACCGAACCGGACCTGCCGCCGCCGCCACCACCAGCGCCCTATGTCGAACCACGCGAACCCACGCCGGAGGAGATCGCCCAACGTATCTGGCAACAACGCCATAACTTCAATTTCGGTGCAACCGTCTATGACCACAAAATCAGTGTCGTCAATTGGACCGATCAAATATCCCTCGTTCGCTATGAGGCCGTTTGCGGCTTCGACATTGGTTTGTTAGCCGGTGTCGGCGGCTTCGTTCACAATGGCGAGGATTACAGCTTCTTTCTGATGCACTCGCACTTTGACACCACATTGGTGCGCCGCTTTGCCACCGAATGGAACATAGAAATACCCGATGTCGCCCCCGGTGAAATTCTCATCACCCGTGGCGACGTGAAGGACACCGCCGCCATCGCGCCCATGACCGTCATTAAGGAAATCATCGCTGCGGAAACACCCCGCCTGCTTTCCTATCAGGCTGCAAGAGCCACTTATTTCGCCGCATCCTCCGCATGGCACGCCGCGCACCCACCAATCCCACGCGACGAAACCTTTATCCTCCGTCCGCATCGCGGCAGCCGCTACCTGTCCGCCACCAAGCCAACTCAACCTGCCCAACAATGAAATCCCATTTGCACCGCATCCCGTTGATATTGCTTTGCATTGCATCCGTCTCGGCGGAACCACCAGGTATTGATCAATCGCTGGAATTTGTAGTGCCGCCCACCGGCGCGAAGTTCATCCGCTGGTATGGCCAATTGGGACGGACCTATTTCATAATGGTATCTGATCCCGCCAATCATCTCCAGACTTGGCACTACGCCCCCACGATGGAAGCTGGCAACGACGAGGACACCAGCTACGAGGTTGACGCCACGGCGGAGAAGGGCTTTTTCCGGTTGCTTTATACCGACGAACCGACAACCGATCCATATCTTGCCGATTTTGACAGTGACGGGATCCCGAACCAGTTTGAGGTGGAGGAAATCGGATCGGACCCTTTCAACAGTGCCAGCGTGGGAATCGACACCGACCTCGACGGCATGCCGGACTGGTGGGAAATTCAATATGGACTCGATCCCAACGATCCGGCAGATGCAAACGGCTATCTCATTCCCGATGGCGTGACCAATCTGGTGAAATACAAAACAGGGAGAAACCCGCTGGTGGTTGCATTAACGGACACTGCCGGAACCTTGGCGCTAAAGGTTCTCACTCCTTTGGAATAAGCTTTGAATCCCTACAACACGACTAATGACAATGAAAACCAAATTTCTGAAGGCTATTGTAACGTCTTTGCCCGTTCTTTGCTTCGCAGCCACGGTTTCAGCCAAGGACGCGGAAATTCCACTTGTACAAAAGCCGGATCCCCGCGCTGCCGCCAAGGCCAAGTTGATTGAGCACTATGACAAGGACAAGAACGGCAAGCTCGACGACAATGAGATTGAAACAATCGGTCGTGACCGGATGCAGGAGAACGACCGCAACAAGGATGGGCGGGTGGATCAGGTCGAACTGAAACATACGAAGGCAGGCACCCGCAAAATGCCGCAGATGGATGCCTTGCAACGGGCTATGGCACGTGAACGAGCGCTTTCGGCGGCGAGGATCCAATTGGAAAAGGAACAAGTGGAAGCCGCAAAATCGCCCGCTCAAGGCGAAGCCAAGTGAGACACAACATCCCAACTCGTTGATACAAACATATCGCACCAAATCGTCATCCCCATCTTATATGAACATTTGCCATCGCGTATATAAACGCATTCTTTGTATCTTTTCCGGTCTTGCTGCCTTCGCGCTGGTACCGGCCAAGGCCAGCGACAATCCTATCAACTTCAACGATGCTATCGGCCTGACGGTGGAAGTGGAGGATTCGGAGAATTGCGATGGCTCAAATCCCGATACCCAAACAGTTACGAATTTTGCCAGCCTTTCGGGTGGAGAAGGCGATTGCCCGATCAAACTGGCCATTACCGTCACAGGGGCTGTGGAAACACAAGATGCTCCTTACGACTATGTCTATGTGAATGACGTTTTGTTCTTCAGCGGCGTCGATGAGGATGGGGAATGTGCGATGACCACCAAGACCGTCACCAAGACGGTGACGGTCAATCCTAGCGATGGGATAACCCTGTCGTACGATACGTCCGACGGACTCTTTCATACAGGTGCCTATGCCACGATCACGAATATCGAACTGGTAGAAGAAGGCTGCTCCAGCGGCTGTGAGGCGGGAGGCGGGAGGCGGCAGTATGGAAAACGGCAGCATTCACGTCGGCCTTAACCTCGGTAGGGCAAACTTCGGAGAGTCCGTAGGAGCCTTGCGAATTGGCGAAACCACTCCCTCCGCTGTGCTTGGCACACCGTCATCGCTTCGCTACTCTTCAGCTTGGTCCGGAGTGGAAGTCATTCGCGATGTAAACGACGCCATCCGCCAAGTCAAAGCACCACAGTGTCTTGCGGACGTGATAACGGAAACAGCCGACAAATTCCGCGTTGATTTTTACGATGCCAACAACATCGGACCGCTATCAGGCGGCCTTCACAATCAGACTGGGAAAACTACTTACGTTTCGTGGGTTATTGAGAATGTCGATACGGTCAGCAACGAGCACTTGAAGATCACCCAGGTGAAGGGAGCCACCAGTTTGGTCAACGAATTCCTCTGGGATGGGACCAATCAAGGTTGGGAGTTGCTGGAGGGCAACGGCCAAAGGAAGGAGAAGAAGACAGTCGTTGTCGATTCCTTGGCAAACACACGGACAGTGACCTCTGTGGTAAAGAATGCAGCCAATACGGTTGTCTCGAAAAATGTGAACACCTACAAGGACTTCTCATGGGGCCGGGAACTCATTCAATCGGTGATTGATCCTGATGGCGCGGCCCTTACGACGGCGCGCGCCTTCTACGACAATCCAGCCACCGACGGAGGGGCATACGGCAAGTTGAAGTCCGTGACCACTCCCGGTGGCGGCTGGGCCATCTATCAATACGACGCTGAAGGAAGGCTCACCAAAACCGCCGAGCCTTTCCTGGACGCCGCATTCGGCTCTGCGGACAACCTCTGTAAGGTGACGACCATTGCCTATCTTGACGCCGCACCTCAGGAGGCCCGAATTGTCACCATCCTCGGGCAGGAGGTCGGACGAAGCTACAAAGTCACCACTGACGACTTCAACCACATCACACAGGAGGTTGTTTGCACGGTGCCGGGTGCCGCCTACGATGCCGAATCAAATCTTGTTACCACGACCAAACTCATTCCAAGTGAGGAATTCGTTGGGGAAACCCAGTGGATCTCTAATCCCGACGGGACTGGTACGACTTACGAATACTCAAAAAACGCAACACAAATGACCGTGATTGTAAGCCAGGGGGAAATGGTCGCCGGATCGGTGAATTCCGGAACCCGCACCACCACCATTACAGACATTGCAGGAAACCTCATCTCCGAATTGGTGGAGGATATTGAATCGGACTTCACCCTTTCCTTGAAAACTGTTCCCAACATGGACGCATTCGGACGCCCCACTGTCATCGACCACAATGACGGCACCACCGAAACCATCAATTACGGCTGCTGCGGCATCGACTCCCGCACCGACCGGGAGGGCATTGCCACCAGCTACACCTATGACGCTTTCAAGCGCGTCCTGACCGAGTCCCGCGCCGGTGTCACCATGTCATTCACTTATGATGCGGAGGGCAGGGTTCTTACCCGCAAACGGATTGGCAGCGACAACAGCGAAATTCCCCTGGAAACCAATGTTTATGACGTGGCGGGGCGGCTTGTCAGCACCACCGACGCACTGAACAACCCGACAGGCCACGCACACACCATTGACGGCAGTGGGCGTGATGTTGAAACGATCACCCACCCCAATCTAGGAACCGAGATCACCGTACATCACAAGGACGGAAGAGTGTATCAAGTTTCCGGAACGGCCGCCGCTCCGCGCCGCATGTTCTACGGCGTTGAGACGGGTGCTGGCTATTTCGAACGCAGTGTAAACATTTCCAGCACCGGAGGCACGGACGAATGGACCAAGACTTGGCAGGACATCGCCGGTCGCGTGGTGACCTCCCAACAAAACGGCCGGGCTGCGGCATCGCGCCACTACAACCTTGCGGGCAGGCTGGAAAAAACCGTCGATCCCGACGGCGTCACCATTCTCCACAGCTCCGATCCTTTGGAAAACCTGGTTTCCACCATTTTGGATGTGGATCGGGATGGGGTTGCCAGCGCCACGGACAGGGTTGAAACCACCACCCGTCAGGTCCTCGGGGCACACGGAACCGTGGTCCGGCGAAGGGAACAACGAATCGTCAACGCGGCCGGTGTCGAAGAACTCGTCTCTCAGACCGACATCAGCGCCGACGGTCGCAGCCAGTGGATCACCCGCTGGGGGCAAGCAAGCTCCGCAGTCGTTACCTATGGAGCTGGCGCCACCCGAACGGAGACCTTCACCCACCCGGACAACAGCACGGAAACCCGCAGCTATTCCCAGGGCCGCATCGTTTCGGAAATCGTCGCAGCGTCCGGCGGAACCCCGGTCCTTAGATCCGTTTCCTACCTCTACGATCCCCATGGCCGGCTTGAAACCGCCACCGATGCGCGCAATGGCGCGACCACCTACACCTATGATGACATGGATCGGGTTCTGAGTGTCACCACGCCCGCTCCCGGTCCGGGGCTGCCCGCGCAAACCACCGGCCACCTTTATGACTCCATGGGCCGCGAAACCGTCACCACTCTTCCGGACCTCAGCGAAATCACTACCGAATACTTTCTAACGGGACAAATCAAGAAACGGAGTGGTTCCCAGGTTCCCACCGTCGAGTATACCTATGACTCGCAGGGGCGCAGGAAAACGCTGCTCACCACCGGCCAGGCAGGACCGGCCACGACCACTTGGACCTATCAAAACACCACCGGATGGCTCGACGGGAAACTCTACCCTGGCGGTGACAACATCTCCTATACCTTCACCGACGCCGGGCGGCGGCTCACCCGCAATACCGGCCGTGGCGTTCAGCGCACCTATGGCTACGACCAGGGTGGCCGCCTGACCGGAATTGATTATTCTGACGCCACACCCGATGTCATCTACGGCCTCAACCGCTTGGGCCAGGTCACCCACATCACCGACGGTGCTGGCACCCGGACCCGCAGCGTGGCCACCGACGGACGCCTGCTCACCGAAACCTATGACAGCGGACTGCTCTCCGGCGCATCCGCCACCTACGGCCACGACGCCCTGTTGAGACGCGAGACTTATTCCACTGACACCGGCGGATCGGCCTTCGATGTGACCTGGGGCTATGACGGAGCATCCAGGCTTTCCACCATCACCTCCGGTGCCGACAGCTCCACTTACACCTATGCCGACAATTCCGGTCTTGTGACAGGGCTGAGGACGGAACGAGCCGGCACGCCGCGCCTGACCACCAGCATGTCTTATGATGCGGTCGAACGCCTGACCTCAATCGCCTCATCAAATGGCGGGACGGTCGTTTCATCCCACACCTACGCCTATGACGCCCTCAACCGACGCACCGAATCCGTTCTTGCGGATGGAAGCGAATGGAATTATCAATATGACGACATGGGACAAGTCACTTTCGGTGAAAAGCGAACAGGCTGGAACGCGCCGGTCCCCGGAATGAACTTCGGCTACGCCTTCGATGGCATCGGCAATCGCACCGCCGCCACCGTCAACGGCCGCACCGGCACCTACACGCCGGATGTCGCCAACCAGTATGACGAGCGCCAGGTTCCCGGAGTCCTCGACATTCGCGGCAGGGCCAGCACGGCGGCCAGAGTCACCGTCAACACCGCGTTGACCCAGCGCCTGGACGAGTACTTCTACAAAGCCCTCGCCATCGACAACGGCACCGCGCCCCAATATCCCGGCGTGTCCGTGCTCGCCGTCCAAAACAACGCCGGACCCAACGGCGAAGACATCCAGAGTGAAACCACCGGAAACCTCTTCCTCGCCAAAACGCCGGAAGAGTTCACCCACGATGCGGAAGGCAACCTAACCTTCGACGGCCGCTGGGAATACACTTGGGACGCCGAAAACCGCCTGATTCGCCAGGAAACCATCGCCACCGTTCCCGCCGCAGCGAAACGGAAACTCGAGTTCACCTACGACTCGCAGAACCGCCGCATCCGCAAGCAGGTTTTCAACTGGAACGGCACCGCTTGGGTCAGCCAGCTCGACCTCCGCTTCCTATACGACGGCTGGAACCTCGTTGCTGAACTGGATGCCATCAACACCATGCTGCGTAACTTCGTCTGGGGACTTGACCTCAGCCGCACACCGCAGGGAGCCGGAGGAGTCGGAGGCCTGCTCGCCATCCGCGAAGGCACGGAAAGCCACCTGCCGGCCTTCGACGGCAACGGCAACGTGATGACCCTCGTCAAGGCAAGCGACCAAAGCGTCTCCGCCCGCTACGAATACGGCCCCTTCGGAGAAACGCTCGTCGTAGAGGAGAATGGCGTGTCGAATCCGTTCCGGTTCTCCACGAAATATCATGACTCCGAGACTGGTCTCTACTACTACGGTCACCGCTATTACAATCCGGTCACCGGCAGATGGTTAAACCGGGATTCGATTGAGGAAGAGGGAGGGCTAAACCTGTATGGATTCGCTGGGAACGATGGAATAGGAAGAATTGATATTCTTGGGAATAGGGCAAGTCTGAGACCCGCCTGGGCTGGAGATCCCAATACCAGTGGACCAAGCTATGATGGCACTCATCTCTGGATCGGGGGGTGGCTATATGCTAGTGGTTTCGACCCCGGAAAAACAACAGGGTATGTGCTTGCTAAGTTTGATGTTAATGTTTTGGAGCGAAAAGACTGTAATGGCACGAATGTGCCTGTAAGCTACAATGGAACAGGTAATGATTTGTGGACAAATGTCCCGTTTGGACCCGGCGTCGGTAATATTGGTGCTGATAACAGCTTCCCAATTTTTACAGTGTTTGTGAACACTTCGTTTAGTAATCAATACTTAGATCAAACGCCCATCAAATGCGAGAAAGGAAAAGTGGAAATAACATGGACTTATTATTTGTATTTTTCTGATAATTCCAGAGATACATTGAGTGATTTTAATAAGCCTGATAGATCAGGGGAGATGTCGTCTCATAATCCAGGGTTCGCCAATGAGATGAACCATAAA
>JAIFNK010000210.1 GCA_020047775.1 Akkermansia sp.
CTACTGGATCATGGTGCCGATCCAAATCCACCCGATCCCATGTTTCAGTCGCTGATAAAATTGTGGGATAAGGGACTTCCCATGACCAAACCCAAAGAGAAATCCCTGATCCAGGAGGCGCTCGCTGCCGGAAAAAGCGCACAATCCGAAGAACTCTGGTCTTTGGTCGAGCTATTGCTGGAACGGGGCAGCAAGGTGGATCCCGAGTGGGTGAGTGAAGGATTTCCAGGTGCTCCCGCAGATGTCAGGCCGTTCCTCATCAGGCGCTTCCTATATCCAAAATGGGCGGAGGAAAAAGCGATCTGGATTGTTGACGTGGAGGAGATGTTTCCAAATCGGAAACCTGCGATTGCCGCGAAAGCGGACGAAGAGCCACCGATGCTGGAGCAATGGATGCTGGATGAGGAAGAGAAGTCTTTGAGGATGCAGAAGGATTTCCCGGGGTTTGCCCTCTATCGTAAAACCGACAGGGGGGTGACGGAAATCACCGTGTTTCGACTGGATTCCCCCGAGCCTTTTCCCAAGTTGCAATGGGGGGATATCCTGGAGGAGCGTGGAAGGGTAGGCCGCAGCTTCTCCATCCCGTCGCTATGGACTCGGGATGTCAAGGAAGCCCTTGAAAAGCGGGTCAAAGCCCATCAACAGCCTCCGGCACCATCGCCCCGCTAACCGATGCCCCGCAGCTCGTCATCTCTTCACTGGCTCACGCTGGCGGTGCTGTTGCCGCTGCTGGTATTGGGAGTATTGGCGTGGCTTGGCGTGCAGGCGCAAGTGAAAGCCGCGTGGTCATCCGCGCGTGAGGAGGCGAAGGCGGCGGGGCGTTATGCGGAAGAAACCATGACTCGGGAACTCACCGCAGCAGTGGAAACCACCCCCTTGTTTCCCGATCCGCCGGTGCCGGGTGAAGCGTCCGCAGCGGATGCGGTGCTGGATGGCAACAATCTAACTGTCATGCGGAAACTACGGGAAGACCCGCAGGCCGGGATTTCGCCAGCCGGTTTGCCGCGACGGATCTTGGCCGGATTCCGGGTGTTTGACGCCAGTGGTGATCCGGCGGATGCGAAAATTCTCCTGGGTTTGGCGACGGGAGACGCGGCCTCGGTTCTCACACCGCTGGTGTTCGCGAAGGTCGGGGAATCTCCGCAGAACTGGAGTCATGGCGAGCAAGCCCGCGCCCTGTTGAAACAGCACCCGGAGATTGATTCCACAGGAAAATGGATCAGCGACGATGACGAAACCTGGTGGCTTGCCTCCGATGGCAAAAAACTCCGTTTCATCCATCATGCGGCGTTCGTGCAAGCACTCGGCAACGCTGGAAAACATCTGCCGCCATGGGCCAACCTGCTTCTATCCATCCACGGCAGGAAAGCCGCCGGAAACCGCACCGACCATGAAGTGATGGAGAGCTTGCCTGTTCGTTTCGGTGAGGATCTGCTTCTTGAAATCACCGCCGCCCAGCCGCTGATGATCGAGGCAAACGCCCGCCAGCAAGGGCGATGGACGCTGGCTTTGCTTGGATTCGCCGTGGTGATTTCCTCTGGCTCGTTAGGCTTCATCCACCGCGCTGCTGAACGCGAGCGGCGTCTCAACGCGATGAAGAGCGATTTCGTCGCCAGCGTTTCCCACGAACTGCGCGCGCCCGTCGCCTCCATCCGCCTGATGGCCGATGCCCTCAACGCCGGGAAAATCGAGCCGCACACGGTGAGCGAATTCCACCGGCTCATCTCCCGCGAGGGCGCTCGGCTCACCACGCTGATCGAGAACGTGCTCGACTTCGCCCGTATCGAACAAGGCCGCAAGCTTTGGCATTTCGAGGAAACCGACCTCGCGGCGGTGATCAGGGAAACGGTAAATTTGATGGAGCCACTCGCCGCCGAGAAATCCATCACGCTCGTTTTCCCCAAGCCGCTTCCCAGCCTCGTCGCCAACGTCGATCCCGGTGCGATCCAGCAAGCGCTCGTCAATCTGTTGGACAACGCCATCAAGTTTTCGCCCGCCGGATCGCAGGTTGAAGTCATGTTAGCAAAAATCTCCACCCACTGGGAAATCCAAATCGCCGACCATGGTCCCGGCATCCCGCCCGCCGAGCACGCGCGGATTTTCGAGAAATTCCACCGTCTCGGCAGCGAGCTCCGCCGCGAAACCCAAGGCACCGGCATTGGTCTCAGTCTGGTGAAAGCCGTGGCCGAGGCGCATGGCGGCAGAGTTGCTCTAGCAAGCGCGCCGGGTGAGGGAACTATCTTCACTCTCATAGGTCCTATAGATCCCATAGGTCGTATAGAACCTATTCTTTAATCCTCCGCCCCCATGCGCCTGCTCATCATCGAAGACGAAGCCCCCATGCGCACCGCGCTGGTGGAAACCCTCGCCGCCGAGGGCTACCGCGTGCGCTCCGCCGCCGATGGCGTCGCGGGCCTCGAACTCGCCTGCACCGAAACCTTCGACCTCGTCCTGCTCGACGTGATGATGCCCGGCCTCGACGGTTTCGCCGTCTGCCGCGAGCTTCGCAAGCGCGGCCGCGACATGCCCGTGCTCATGCTCACCGCCAAGGGCCAGATCGACGACCGCGTGCAAGGCCTCGACAGCGGGGCCGACGACTACCTGCTCAAACCTTTCAGTTTGAAAGAACTGCTCGCCCGCGTCCGCGCCCTGCTCCGCCGCCACGAGCGCGGGCAAGCCGTGCCGGATCTGTTGGAAATCGGCAGTGCCACTATCGACTTCCGCCGCTGCGTCCTCACCCGTGCCGGTCAGGAGCATTCTCTATCCGACAAGGAAACCGGCATCCTCCGCCTGCTCGCCGCGACTCCCGGCGAGGCGGTCAGCCGCGAGAAATTCCTCGACGTCGTCTGGGGCTACCATGCCTACCCGAGCACGCGGACCATCGACAATTTCATCACCACGTTGCGCTCCAAGCTGGAAATCGATCCCGCAAATCCGCTACATCTCGTCACCGTCCGGGGTGTCGGATACCGGCTGGATTTCTCTTCGTAAGTAGTCCCGCTTTCAAGCGGTCTTCTCTTTCGCCGAAGACCGCTTGAAAGCGGGACTACGTACGAAGAAATGAACCGCACGGAACAAATTCCGCGCTCCGGGACCGGTAAGAACAGGCAGGAATGCCTGTGTCACCTTATCCGCGCTTGCGGGGATGTCAGGGTTTGGTAGGAAAAGGCCGTGGCGCAGCAAAGTGATGTCCGGGAGGTCCTCCAGTATATTCCCCAATTCCGCGGGAAGATTTTTTTCGTGCTCATCGAGGCCGGCTTGTTACCGGAACCGGCGGTGGCGGAAACCTTGCTGGATCTCGCGGTCCTCGAAGACCTCGGCGTGAAACTGGTGCTCGGCGTGCTCGGCGGCGATTTGAAGGATCTCTACGACTGGACGCTGGAGTGTGAGATCATGGCAGCCCGCGTTTCGCGGCCGATCACGGATCCGTTGGCCGTGAAGGAAGCATTGGAAATCCTGGCGCGCGGTCAATCGGCGGTCATCGACGCATCGGCGACCGGCCCGCTGGACACGCCGGTGGTGGACTTCGCGCTGCGCATCGGCGTGACGAAAATCATCACGCTGCTAGAAGAAGCGATCCTCATCGATGGCGCTCCGGCGCACGCGATCCGGGCGAAGGATGCGGAGTCGCTCGCCAGCCACAGCGATGCGGCGGGCGCGGCGCTGCTGGTCGCGGCGGCAGCGGCCTGCAAGCGCGGGGTGCCGCGGGTGCACGTGCTCAACGGCCGCCAGCAGGGTGTGCTGGTGGACGAGCTTTTTTCGAACGAAGGCGTCGGCACCATGGTCCACGCCGACAGCTACCGGATCATCCGCGACCTGCGCGAGGAGGATATTCCCGAGCTGCTAGGAATGATTGGCCGCTCGGTGCGGCGGACGAAACTGGTGGAGCGGACCTACGAGGACATCCAGTCGCGGATCGAGGATTTTCATGTGATGGCCATCGATGACAACGTCGTCGGCTGCGTGGCACTGCACGAGTATCCGGTGGAGGACTGCGCCGAGGTGGCGTGCCTTTATGTGAAACAGGCGCACGAAGGCAGGGGATACGGGATCGAGCTGGTGCATTATGCCGAGAAACTCGCCCGCGAGCGCGGAATCGGGCGGGTGTTTGCCCTGAGCAACCGGGCGGCGGATTTTTTCAAAACCCGGCTCGGCTACGAACCGGCGACGGTGGACGCCCTGCCGCAGAAGCGCCGCGCGCAATTCGAAGCCAGCGGGCGTGACTCCTTGGTTTTCACGCGCAGCCTCGCGGCGGATTGATAGGGGGGACGCATCATTTGAGAGTGAGAAAGCTCGGTGCCGGATGGTCAATGGTCGGGATCCAGACGTTCCACGGGCTCCAGTCACGATGAGAATCGACGACAAACTGATTCACTCCAGACGCGGGCCAGGGTGGCTTGGATCTTTTGCTAGACGCGGGTGATCCGTTAGCAGCTGGCGGGTTGGGAATGAGGATTTTCTCGCGCAAAGGCGCAGAGACGCAAAGGAAGAAGGGGGTTTGGATTTTTTGATTCTTAAAACTCTGCGGCTTTGCGGCTTTGCGCGAGATCTCTTCAAGCGACGAAATGATTCAGGGAAACGTAATCCTTCACGTAATCCGGGATGAGCGTGCGGTAGCCTCGGAGGCAGACCATGAGGCTCGGGATCCGCGCTTGCATCATTGGCACCATGGATTTCCTCATGAACACCGGGGAGGCGGCCCTTGGCGACCTTGTGGTCTTCAGAATCGAGTGAGTGACGAATCACCTTGCCTGTCACCTTGGCGGAGGCTTAGTAATTGCCACCCCGATGACGGACGAGACACGGAACCTTGAACTTACTGAATTGTGCCTTTTGTTGCATGGCGTGGCGGCTTGTTGCAACGATGGGATGCATTTTCGGTGTGCATTTGGCAGGGTGGATCGCCGGAATCCCTTATGGGGCCTGTAGCTCAGCGGTTAGAGCAGGGGACTCATAATCCCTTGGTCCAGGGTTCAAATCCCTGCGGGCCCACCTTCATAATGAGCGTGTTGCATCAAATTTAATCTAGCACGATATCGTGCTGGGGCAATTGTAGGTCAATAATCGATCCTTCCCCAACCTCGGGCACGCGTTGGAAAACGCCGTTTTCATCGAGCTCCTCGGCCGGGGCCGCTAGATCCGCTACTTCCGCATTCCGCAGGGCTGCGAGATCGACTTCCACGCGGCCGATCCGGCTCCTGAAGTTCAGTTTAGAGCGATGTCCTGACAAGCTCTTCCGGCGTGTCCACCATGACATCGGCCCCGGCGGCCATGAGGCGCTCGCGGTCATGAAAGCCCCAAGTGACGGCGACGGCCCGCATGCCGGCGTTGCGGGCGGTTTCGATGTCCATGGTGGAGTCGCCGATGATCGCGCAGTGGTTTGGCGGTCTCTGGAGTGTTCGGGCGATTTCAAGGGCCCCGGCGGGATCCGGCTTGTGGGGGATTCCCGGGCGCTGGCCCAATACCGATGAGAAGCGGATGCCCGGGAACATTTGCGAGACCATCGCCTCGGTGAACGGATGGGGTTTGTTCGACAGCACGGCGAGCGGATAGCCCCGGGCTTGCAACGTTTCGAGCAGATCGACGATGCCATCGTAAACGACGGTGCCGGTCGGCCAGGTGGAGTCGTAGTCGGCTTTGAACGCCTTTTCGACGGTGTCGAGCAGCGCCCCGGAGGCTTCCGGCGGCGTGGCGCGCTGGATCAGAATCCGCGCACCGTTGCCGATGAAACCGCGCACCACGGAGGGCGGATGGGTGGGCAAGTCCGATGCGGTTAGTGCCAGATTCAGAGAGTCTGAAATGCCTTGCAACGAGTCCACCAGCGTTCCATCGAGATCAAATATCAGACCGGTCTTCACGCCGCGAAGCTGGCTGGATGGCGGGCGATGGGGAAGTGATTAAAATCCGATCAGGCGGACCAGTTCATGGTCGCTGAAATCATCGAGCTGATCGACGGCGGCGATCAGCGTTTCCGTTTCCGCGATGTCCTGGATGGCGACGGCCTGCGGGGAATCCAGAACAACGGCTTCGACCCTGGAGGATGGAGTCGGACCGACGAATGAAATCACGGCGAACGCGAGAGCGGCGGTCGCACCGGCCAGTCCGGCCAGGGGAGCGGGAGAGAAAAGCCAACTCCACCACGGTTTGATTTCGGGGGAAAGCCTTGCGGCGCGGACGGTGTCATCGGCGAACCGGGCACCCGCCGTTTTCATCGGCGATGCGTCCAGTAGCTTCCAAACAGCGTCGGATTCCCAAGAGTCATCAGGGGGTGGTGAGTTGCGATTCATGACGGAGCGAGGTATTACGCCCAAGGGAACCCGATGCCGATCGGAAAGTTGCGATCTTCGCGGAAAATCCCGGACATGAGGCTCACTGCTCCGATTGTCGGCCCGCCGGCTCAAACCCCGCGTTTGTCGCCCCACAGCCGGATGTGGAGCCGGTCGCAGAAACGGAATCCCAAGTCGCGGCACGTCTCCGCGAGCCAGGCCGAGTGCCGGTCCAGCTCCTCGCAGGTGCGGCCTTCCGGCATGAGCAACACGCGCTGCCGCGGCAACGTGTGCGCTTCGCAAAGCCCAAGGATTTCCGCCAAATCCGCCGGCTCGGCGACGACGAATTTGAACCAGGCCTTGGGCGACCTTGAGAAAAATTCCAGCGTCGCCGCATTCAGTCGCAGGGCTTCCGGCATGCCGGAGTTCGACAGCTTCGGCGAGACATTGAACTGGTCCACCGCCTTGTGGAAAGCAGCCGAGGGGACGCGGGTGGCGTTCGTTTCGACTTCGAATTGATGCTCCGGCTGGCGCTCGCGGATGAGCCCGATCATTTCGAGAAACGCGTTTTCCTGCAAAAGCGGTTCGCCGCCGGTGATCACCGTGCGAGGGCAGCCGAACGTCAGAATCCGCTCCGCCGCATCCGCCGGGGAGACATCACAAGTCACGTCAGCCTTGCGGAATTTCGCGTATCCCGGGACCACATCCTTCTCATGCGGCCATGGTGTGCCCTCGAAGTTCCACGTGTGGTCGGTGTCGCACCAGACGCAGTGGAGGTTGCAGCGCGACGCCCGGATGAACACCGCAGGGGCGCCGACCGAGACGCCTTCGCCTTGGATCGTGTGGAAAATTTCAGGGCCGTCGCCGAGTTTCGCGAGTTTCATGGACGCCCCGGAGAAAGCACGGATGAACGCGTATGGACATGAAATTTTCCGCTGCTAACCTCCGCGCATGAGCATTATTTCAGGACGGGGCGATCACGGGGAAACGGATTTGATGTTTTCCAAGCGCATCGCGAAAACCTCCCTCCGCGTCGAAGCGCTTGGTTCCGTCGATGAACTGAACGCCGCCCTCGGCCTCGCCCGCGCGGCGGAGGGCCACGCGGACATCGTCACCATCATCGACGGTATCCAGGCGCGACTCGTCGGCCTGATGGGCCAGCTCGCCACCCTGCCGGAGGACGAGCCGAAATATTTGGAGAAAAAATACGACTATCTTAGTACGGAGGATCTCGAATGGGTGACCACCACCGCCCACGATTATGAAAAGCGCGGCGTCCGCTTCACCAGCTGGGCCCGCCCCGGTGCGGAAGGGTCGTTGGCCCGCGCCGGCTTGGATTATTCGCGCTCCGTCGCCCGCCGTGCCGAGCGCGCCGTGCTCGTTTTACACGAATCCGGCGAACCCGTCCCCGAGGTGGTCCGGCTGTTTTTCAACCGTCTTTCGGACCTTCTCTGGATCCTTGCCCGGGTGGAGGACAAGTAAGTCCGACGATTGATTTTCAAAGATTTCAAAAAGGGATTGCCAAGCTCCGATCGAGTTCCTAGTTTTCCGCCCCCAAGGGCAGGTGTCAGAGTGGTCGAATGAGCACGCTTGGAAAGCGTGTGTAGCAGCAATGTTACCGAGGGTTCGAATCCCTCCCTGTCCGCCATCTGGTTACTCAATCGACGCAACTGATACGCCATCAACAACTTGCGAGCCTTCAGAGCAAACCGGGACAGATTTTCCTGACAGTTTTTCTGACAAGTTGACTCGAAAGCCGGGGTCTATGACCCGGAAACGCAAACGCCGTAGCAGTGTCGTGGAAATCGGCAACGGTCCCGCGAGAATCAAAATCTACACGATGAACCGTCGGGATGGTTATCCCGAGTTCACGCTTTCATGGAAGGAGGCTGCCAGGCGCAAGACGCGCAGCTTCTCCTCGATGGACGAAGCTCGGATGATCGCCCAGCAGATCAGCGTCCGACTGACGAATGGCTGGACGGCCGCCGATGAGGCGACCCGCCGCGACATCGACCTGCTTCGCCACTGCGAGCAAGTGGCTCGGGAGCATGGAGTCGGTCTTTCCGCCGCCATGGACGAATGGGCCAGCGCACGGAAGGCTGCGGGGGAAATCCCACTGTCGGACGCGGTGCGGTTCTATCAAGCAAACCGGGCAGATCTATTCGCCGTCCGCACCAACGTCCAGGTGGCCGCCGAGTTCGTCGTGTCGCTGAAACGCAAGGGCGTGAGTGACATCTATGTCAGGAACGCGACGAGCAGCCTCAAGCGGTTCACCGATGCCATGCCGGGAAATATCGCAGATGTCAGCGTGGCCGACATCAACCGGTTCCTCGACAGCCTCAAGACGCTTGGGCCGGTCAGCAAGAACGGCATTCGGCGCAACCTCGTCACGATGTTTGGATTCGCCAAGAAACAGGGATACCTCCATCCCGACCGGAAAACTGCTGCGGAACAGAGCGACTCGTTCAAGGAGCCTGAGAAGGAGATCGAGATTTTTACGCCAGACGAGATGCGTGACATCCTGCTCGCCGCCCACGCCCGCATCCTGCCGCTCATCGCCATCGGCGGATTTTGCGGAATCCGTTCAGCCGAGGTTGAACGCCTCACCTGGCAGGACATCAAGTGGGATCGCGGTCACATCGAGATCGCCGGCCACAAGGCGAAGACGGCGGCGCGGCGACTCGTCCCCCTCCCCGAGAATCTCAAGGCGTGGCTTGCGCCATGGCGTGAGGAAACCGGCCCGATCCTCACGATCAGCGATGTGTCGGGTGCCTTGGGTGATACCGCAGTGAAGGCGAAAATCCCCGGCGGATGGCGTCAGAATGCCCTCAGACACTCGTTCATCAGCTATCGCGTGTCCATGACAGGCGACGTAGCTCGAACCTCTCTGGAGGCTGGCAACTCCCCGAAAATGATCTTCCGCCACTATCGGGAAATCGTGGATGAGGATGCCGCCCGGACATGGTTCGGGATGACGCCGCCGGATGGCTGGATGCCGACGGGACTCAAGCACAGCCTGCGGGAACGGATGCGGCGCTTGCTGGCACAAGATGGGACACCGCGTGTTGACAGCGAAGACAGTGCAGCATGAACACTGTCATTCACTCCACCAACGGTCCGGCGACGAACAACGAACCGATTCTGATCAAGAAGAAGGAACTCGCTAAGCGTCTATCAGTCAGCCCCCACACGATTGACGCGTGGGTTCAGCGTCGTGAAATACCCTGCATCAAAGTGACACCACGACTTTATCTCTACGAAGTCGAGGCAGTCATGGAAGCCATCCGGAAGAAATACGAAATCAACGCCGCGTGATTCCTGAACACGAAAAACCCCGGACGGTGAGAGCCATCCGGGGTTTTTTATTGATTCACTTACGCTTGAGTTTTCGAGCCATGCTGACGAGCGACATGATACCGACGGCAAGACCCACAAGTAGGGATGCCACTCGGAGAGTCCATTCGACTTGCTCTTGAAGCGACGTGATTACCCCGAGCACCGGAGAAGCGATTCCGACGATGGCTTTGAACGTGTAGTCGATGTCGATTGGGTGGCGCATTGGCAGAGGTCGGGTGTCAACGGAGTCCGTCGAGATTCGGAGGCTCGGCGCTGCGAAGATATTTCTCAGCCCATGCCGCGTAGCGGGCGGTGAGGGCGTTGTAGGTTTCGATGTCGCCGGCCGCCTTGGCCGCGTTGATGTCCTTGAGCA
>JAIFNK010000028.1 GCA_020047775.1 Akkermansia sp.
TCCGTTGGGACAGCGAAATCCACGACCGCTGGATGCTGCCGCATTTCATCTGGCAGGATTTCTGCGACGTGCTCGGTGACTTGCGCGAACAGGGCTACTGGATCGAAGAGGACTGGTTCGCACCGCACCTTGAGTTCCGTTTCCCCCGCATCGGGGAATTCACGAAAAAGGGCGTCGAAGTCGAGATGCGCCACGCCATCGAACCATGGCACGTGCTCGGCGAGGAAGGCGGCGCGGGCGCGGCGGTGCGCTACGTGGACAGCTCGGTGGAACGCATGCAAGTGCTCGTCCGCGGGATGACCGGCGAGCGCCACATGGTCACTTGCAACGGGGTGAAAATCCCGCTGCACCCGACCGGCACGCACGGGGAATTTGTCGCCGGCGTCCGCTACCGCGCGTGGCAACCGGCGAATTGCCTGCACCCGACCATCCCGGTGCACACCCCGCTGGTCTATGATTTACTGGACACCTGGAACGACCGCTCGATGGGCGGCTGCACGTATTATTCCGCCCACCCCGGCGGGCTGAGCCATGAAAGTTTCCCGGTGAATTCCTACGAAGCCGAGTCCCGGCGTCTCGCCCGCTTCTTCCAGCACGGTCATACCGGCTCCAAGTTGCAGGCGCGCGAGGCACCAATTAACCCGGATTTCCCCTTCACGCTGGACTTGCGAATGATCCCATAGAATGCATTTCCGGTGACCAACCAGCTCATCATTGAGACACGCCTCCCTCCGGCGGGCGGAGCGGCGGGTTTGGTGGAGGTCCAGCCCTGCCATCCCTCCGGTAGGGCATGACCGCCGGGCGCGCCCACTTCACCTTCTTCCGCCGGAGGCTTCTCTTCCTCTTCACGACCCCACCGGGATACTTACGGAAATCCTGTCAAAATTTTCACCCTGACCCCATTTTCCCGCTAATGCTTGTTAGCCGGGACTGACCCTACCATGTTAGCCGGGACTGACCCTACCACTGCGCGGCTGGGTCTGGCCATCGAAGTCTTGGCGGGGTCCGCTCGCCATTGGGGTAAAAGCTTCCATAATTTTTCATCGGCTCGCCACAACACGGGCAGGTGACGACGTGGGGTGGCTTTACGGGCGGGACGGGCACCGCGCCGATGAATAGCGGCCGTCCGGTTTGAAAGGCGATGCGTTCGCGTTTGATCTTGGCCGCCGGATGACAAAATCCGAAGTAGCGCACTGCTCTCATGCCGCGTGGCAGGACGTGGCGCAGGTATCGCTTCACGAACTCCGCGCCTTCTAACGTCTCGATGCGTTGGGCATCGCCGTCGGCGCGGTCCTTCCAGCGGAAGCTGACATGGGTGTCGGTGATAGAGAGGATGCGCGAGTCGCCGATGGCGGTGCGGCAGACGTAGGCTCCGAGGTATTTGATGATGTTCTCGCCGCTACCGAAGGGCTTCATGTCCACGCCCCAATCCTTTTGCCAGACGGCGGGATCGATGGCGGGAAGGGTGGTGTGCTCTTGGGCGAGGGCGGCATAGCCATCGCGGAAGCGGGCGCGAAAGACGCTGCGCAATGCGGGCTGCGGCACGAGGAAATTGGCATTTTTCACGGTGACCACGCGGCCCGCCGCATCGATGCCCGCGCCGGGCACGATGCAGTGGAGGTGCGGGTGGAAATGCAGCCGCTGGTTCCAGGTGTGGAGCACCATGGTGAAGCCGCTGGTTTTCGCGCCGAGCCATTTGGGATTGGCGAGCGTGTCTGACAGGGCGGTGGACGCGGCGGCGAAGAAGAGTTGATAGATCTCTTTCGCCTGCGCGGTGAAGAACAACGGACGCAGTTCTTCGGGCAAGGTGAAGGTGACCATGAAGTAGGGCGCGCCGACGCGTTTGCCCAATTCGCGCTCCACCCACTCTGCGGTGGCGTCCCTGCCGCACTGCGGGCAGAAGCGGTGATTGCACGAGTGGAAGTGGAACTCGCGGGTATGCGGTTTGCGCTTCGCGGATGATTTGCGCCGCGGCAAGCGGCCTCTGCATTCCGGGCGGTCCGGGCGAATGGGTGGCGAATGACCGTCCATGGCAGATTACCGAGCTTTTCATGGGCGGATTCATTCGCCACCCATTCGCAGGACCGGTGCGGAGACCGGTCCCTGCCATTTTCCGACAGCCTCTGAAGCCGGCCACGGAACCCTCGTCACCGTAGGCTCGCCGACTAAAGTCAGCGCTCCATATTCCCGTTAGAACTTCCGCAGCACCGTATCCGTGCAGAGCCGTTCGTCAGTCTCCGGGTGGTCCAGCGTGTAATGCAACCCGCGCGACTCCTTGCGGCGGGTGGCACACTCGACGATCAGTCCGGCGACGGCGACGAGGTTCCGCAACTCCAGGATGTCCGCATTCACCCGGTGGCCCCAATAGAATTCCCGGACTTCCTTCTTGAGATTCCTCAATCGCGCGGTCGCCCGGCGCAGCCGGTTGTCGGTGCGGACGATGGAAACATAGTCCCACATCAGCCGCCGGATCTCGTCCCAGTTGTGATAGATCACCACCAGCTCGTCGGGCTCCGCCGTGTCGCCATGCTCCCACGGCGGGATCCCGGGCACCTCGGGGGCGAACTTGTCCGGCGAGTGATGACGCATCATTTCATCCAAAGCCCGGCGGCCGACGACGTTTCCTTCCAACAGCGAGTTGGATGCCAGCCGGTTCGCCCCGTGCAGGCCGGTGCAGCCGACCTCACCCACCGCATAAAGCCCGCGGATGGAGGTCTTGCCGTTCACGTCCGTCAGCACGCCGCCGCATTGATAGTGCGCGGCGGGCACCACCGGAATCGGCTGGGTCTCGCAATCCAGGCCGAATTTCATGAGCGTGTCGTAAATGTAGGGGAACCGCTCTTTCATGAAGCCCTTCGGCTTGTGGGTGACATCCAGATAGACGCAGGTAGCCCCGGTGCGCTTGATTTCCCGGTCGATCGCCCGCGCCACGATGTCGCGCGGAGCCAGCGACCCGCGAGGATCGATCTGCTTCGTGAAATCCTCACCCTTCGCGTTGATCAGGATGCCGCCTTCGCCGCGCACCGCCTCGCTGACGAGGAAGGACCGAGCCTCGGGCCCGGTCGCGCCCGGGTTGTAGAAACAGGTCGGATGAAATTGGATGAATTCCATGTTTGCGATGGACGCTCCGGCCCGCCAGCCGAGCGCCACGCCGTCGCCGGTCGCCGAGTCCGGATTGGTCGTGTAGAGATAAACCTTTCCACAACCACCGGCCGCGAGGATCACCCGGTCCGAGCGGAAAACCTTCACTTCGTTCGTCTTCGTTTCGAGCACGTAGGCACCGAGCACCCGGTCATCCACCACCGCCCCGAGTTTGGCCGTCGTGATGAGATCGATAACAAAATGGTCCTCCAGCAACGTCAGATTCGGCGTTTGGCGGGCGGTCTCGATGAGCGCGCGCGCCACCTCCCGGCCCGTCGTGTCGCGGGCGTGCAGGATCCGCCGGTGCGAGTGGCCGCCTTCTTTACCGAGCAGGAAATGATCGTCCTCCTTGTCGAAGCTAACCCCGTAATTCACCAGATCCTCGATCGCCGCCGCACCTTCGCCCACGATCGTCCGCACGGCGGCCTCCTTGCAAAGCCCGGCTCCGGCGTCCAGCGTGTCGGCGATGTGGCTCTCCACGGAATCCCCGGCATCCCGCAGCGCTTCCGGCAGCACCGAAGCGATTCCGCCCTGCGCCCAGGCCGTGTTCGACTCGTAAGCGTCCCCCTTCGTCAGCACCACCACCGAGCCGTGTTTTGCCGCGCGGAGGGCGAAGGATAGTCCGGCAATGCCCGCACCGATCACCAGGAAATCTGCTGTCATGTGCCGCCAGCATGAACCGGGATTCTCAACGGAAAAGGGAAATTTGTCAATCACCCGACTTGACCCGGCCGCCCCGCCAAGCCACCCATCGCCCATGAGCTTTTTCATCACGGGAACCGATACCGGAGTCGGAAAAACCTACGTCACCCGCCTGATCCTGGAAACCCTGCGGAACGCCGGCCGGGACGCCGTCGGCTACAAGCCCGTGGCCTGCGGAGACCGCGAGGACGCCGTGGTGCTATCCGCCGCATCCGGCGGGCTGGAGCTGGATGAAATCAACCCGGTTTACCTCAAAACCCCGGTCGCCCCGTACGTCGCCGGGATGCTGGAAAACCGCACCGTGGATCCGGCCATCCTGATCGCCGACTACTACCAACTCGCCGCCAAACACGCACAAGTGCTCGTCGAAGGTGCCGGCGGCTGGGAAGTCCCGCTGGCCGCGAACTACCGGGTCTCCGACCTCGCCGCCGATTTGAAACTCCCCGTCATCCTGGTGGCTGGAAACAAACTCGGCGCGCTCAACCACATCATTCTCACCGTCAACGCCATCCGCGCCCGGGGCCTGGTCTGCGCCGGCATCATCCTCAACCAGCTAGAGGACGAAATGGACACCGCCATGATCACTAACAAGGGCGTGGTCGAGGATCTCACCGGGGTGCCGCTGCTCGATCACCTGATCCACGGACAGGATTTCCTCGAGGTGGCGACGTATTTGAATTTGTGATTCAAGGCATCCGCTTCATTGCCCTGAGCTACTGGTTCGCAATTTCAAAACGTGGTCCTTCAGCGCCAGCACCTGCGCATCCGTTATTACCTCGTGTCCCGGCATGTCGGTGCCGACGAGTCCGAACTTGATCACCCGGGCGATCCGCAGATCGAGCGATTCTCCGGCGGATGTCCAAACGAACGGCCCCGACACCAGGTTCGCGGGCTTTCGAGCAAATTCCAGCGAGAGCGGTCCGTTGCCGAGTCCGTTAGGCCCGTGGCAGGCGGCACAGTGCATGCCAAAAAGCTCCTTGCCGCCACTGGCGGGGGCCACTTGCGCAGGCTTCCATTGCGCGGAGGTTTCCATGACTTTCGGCAGGGCCTTCACGCCGGAATCCCGCAGGTAGCGGACGAGGTCATCAAGCTTTGCGGATTCGTAGAGATGTGCATAGGAAGGCATCACACTGCCGGGGGCGAGCGCCTGGGGATCGATAAAATGGAGTTTGAGCCATTTTTCCGAACGCCGCGCGCCGACATTGGCCAGATCCGGTCCCTGGCGGCGGTTGCCGATGAGCACCGGTTGCCCCGCCAGCACTTCCTTTACGTCGCGGACCGGTCCCCAGTTCTGCTCGTCCAGGGATCCGGGACGGACGTATTGCGAATGGCAGTGAATGCAGCCCTCCGATAGATAAACCTGTTTCCCGCGCGCGGCCGCGTCGCCCGCGAGGAAATCCGCCCGTTTTGGAAATGCCATCGCCACCAACCCCACGACCGCCACGGCCATGGCGGGTCGCCAGCGCTTCAGATTGGATAGAACCATCACCGCGATGACCACGCAGCCCGCACCGGCGACGAATGCCGGAGGAACCTGCTGGAGCGTTTGCGCCATGCCGATGCCGTTCGCCGATCCGAACCAACCCGCGATCGCAAACAACCACGCCGCCCGCCAACCGGCTTGACGCTTCCCGTCCGCCCCTGAAAACCAGCCTGGCCAGGCGACCAACGCCGCCGAGTAGAGCGACACTCCCGCCGGATAGAGCCAGCCGGCGAGATGACGCGAGGATTCAATGTTCACCGTTAGGGACGCCGCAGCGAGGATCGCCCATGCCAGTGCGGGAATCATCCGCGCTCCGCCTCGTGCCAGCCAAAGCCCGGCCACGACCGCCAATGCGAGATGCACCCCGGCATTCCGCCACAGCAGGCCATCGCCCCACGTGCCGGATTTCAAATCCTCCGAGTGCTGGATGATGAAAAACGCCGCCGAGTCCATCCACACCAGCGCGGTGAAAATCGCCAGCGCCCCCCAGATGGGGAACACCTTCTTCGAATCATGCTCGCGCCACCCGGTCACCGACGGCACTGCTAACAAGCCAACAAGCGCAAACCCCGTCCCGACCCATGCCTGCCCGCCGGGAGACTGCGTGAAGACGCCGGGAAGATTACAGCACGCATAGCCCAGCCCCGTGCCGAGCCCGATCCAAGCCACGCCGCACCATGCGGGAAGCATCGCAGCGAGGCTCACCGTCGCCACACCCAGCGCACAACCGGTGGCCAGCGCGATACCAAGCACACCCGGCATGGCTTTGGCAAATGGAGCCAGCGCGGAACTCACCGCCGCCAGCCCGAGGGCGGCCCGCACCATTCCCGGACTCGCACCCCGCCATGCTGCTAGAAATCCGCTTGCCATCCCGCCAACCGCCATGATGCCGAGCGCGACTTTTTCCTGCATCAGGCCCGCCCCGCCGGCGCGCAGCAACTCCACAAAGGAAAACTGCGCGAAAATGAGAAAATAGCCATAGACCGCCGCGACGACGATGGCCGCCCTCACATTCATTGATCGACTCCCTTCCACCAACCCGCCCTCAGGATCGCGATCTGCACCACCGCCACGCAGGCATCCGAGATCCCGACGATCGCCCACGCCGGAGCCAACGCGCCCTCCGTGATTCTCACGATCAGAAACACGGCAACCATGGCCCGGATCAAGGCCGTGAAAATCCATACCGTCTCGCCCCGCGCGCGTCCTCCGAGAGCCAATCCATAGCTCAGGCCCACGCCACAAATGAAAACTCCCATCCAGCTCAAAAACACCAGCGCGTCAGCCGACGGCCGCTCGATTCCCAACATTCCCAGCACCAACGACGGTAAAAAAATCAACAACAGCCCGGTCACGGCATCCATCGCCCCTACCGCCACGCTCCAGAATTTGATAAATTGGATTTTGTTCATCTTGTTTTCCAGTTGATCAGCCAGCCGGTCGAAACCGAGAGCATCACGATGCCACAGATGCTTCGGGTTGTCAGCCCCATCTCGCGCCAATCGGGTTTCAGCAACATCCATGACGGCTCGGCACCTTCACGCCAGCCCATCGCGGCCAGCGTGAGGATCATCACCACCACCGCCCCGTGCCACAGAGTCACGGAAGCCGCGCCCCCGACACGTCTCCCGGTTAGCAAGACCGCCAGCAGCGCGCAGAACGAGGTGGTGAATCCCGCCATTGCGAGATGGGAATGCGCGACCAAGCCCTGTGTGAATTTGATCCTGTCGAGAATCCACGGGAAATACATCAGATAGCCGGTCAGCACCAACAGCCCCCACCAGCCGAACATCGCCATCCGCCAGAAACGTGAATCACGCGGCCATGAAAAACCCTTCCAATCCCGCGCCAGCAGCCACGCCCACGGCGGCATGAGCAGCAGCGAGAAATTCTGCCACCAGTCGAAGTGCGTGCCACCCACGGCTTCCGCCACGCCGAAGAAAATCCAACAGAATCCAAAATACGCCCAAGTCCCCCACCCTGCCCTGCCTTTTCCTGACCCGGCAACCACCCGCGGCAGAAGCAACATCAGTCCGACCACGATCAGCGAGGAGCCCAGCAAACTCGACCCGGTCGGCCCACCCGTCAGGTGGTCCACCGGCGGATAAGTTTTCGGTGAAGCTGTCAGAATGATGACACCCGGCACCATCGCCAGGCCGACCAGTCCTCCGAGCGAAACCCTCCGTTTCAACTTCGTCCAGCCGCCCGCACGTTCCTTCCACGCCATGACCAGCACCGCCCACAGCATCACCAGCGCCACGACGAATGCCCACAACGCGCCGTTTTTCCAATCCAGGAAAATCTTCCCGCCGGTCTCCCCGCCTAACCAGTGCAGCGCGCCCATCGCCAGCGCCGCCGACCACCCCCACACCGCCGCCGGCGCCCATGCCGCGGATTTGCTGCGGCCCACCTCATACATCGAAAAAAGCCACGCGACTAACGGCAGCGCCGTCCATCCGTAGAGTTGCACATTCAAATGCACCGGCACCCAGCGACCATACGTCCACTCTCCGACCTGCCACGACGGAACGAGCAACAAAACCGATAGATAGAGCCCGACCGCGTTTCCAAACACCAACCAGCCCAAGGCATGTTTCACTGCGGTGGAAACACCCTCGTCTTCCGGCGCGGACGGGCTTTGAGACATCAGTTGGAAATTCCGTCGATCCTGCCATCGCGCATCCGGACCGTGCGATCGCAGCGGCTTGCAAGCTCGGGATCGTGAGTGGCGAAAACCAAAGTCCGCCCACGCGAGCGAACGAGCTCGATCAACAAGTCAAACACCCGCTCGCGGTTCTTCTCATCGAGCGCGCCGGTCGGTTCGTCGCAGAGCAGCAGTTCCGGATCATTCATCAACGAGCGAACCAACGCCCCGCGCTGGCGCTCGCCGCCGGAGAGTTCGCGCACCCGCTGGCCCAGCCGATGCTCGACGCCGGTCGCCACCGCCAGTTCCTGCAAGCGCGCCATGCTGTCGGCACGGTTCCCCCCTGCGGCGATGACCGGAACCATGCAGTTCTCCGCCAGAGTTAGATCCGGCATCAGATGATGGAACTGGAACACATATCCGATGTGATGACGCAGTAAATCGACACGAGTGGACTCCTTCACCACATCGTAGCCGGACACCCGCACGTTTCCACGGTCCACTTCCTCGAGTCCGGAAATCACGTTGAGCAAGGTCGATTTCCCACAACCTGAAGTTCCACACAGCGCGACGATCTCGCCCTTCGGAACCTTCAGGCCCACACCCTTGAGCACCTCGATGCGGCCGCGATCGAAGCTCTTCCAGACATCCTCCACGCATACTTGATTGTTCATCATGTCTCTCCTTTCGTTATTCAAATCTGAGTGCCTGCGCCGGCTTCAACCGGGCGGCGTAAAACGCCGGATACATCGCCCCGAGCAGCGCCGTGAAGGCGGCTAGCCCCATCGCACCGGCGACTTCCTGCCAGCCGATGTTCGGCTCGATGTAACCCTGCAAGTCCGGAACCGCCTTGAGCAGGCGTAACCCGCCCGCGCTCAAACCCCAGCCCGCGACCGTGCCGATGGCCGAGACCAGCAGCGACTCGCCGAAAATCATCAGCGCCACCTGCGTCCGGGAAAATCCGCAAACCCGGGCGATGGCGATCTCCTTGATGCGGCTGAAAACCGAGAGGATCATCGTGTTCGTCACGCTCAGTCCGCCTAGCAGGAACGCGCACCCGCCGACCACCCAGGCCGTGGTTTTCATGATCTTGAACTGCGAGTAACTGCGGCTGAACTCCTCGTTCTCCAACGCCGTTAGCTTTTCGTGTTTTTCCTCCATCCACGCCTTCACCTCGGACGACTCATGACCGGGCGCGAGCGCCACCGTCACCACCGAGCAGACGCCCTCCTTGTGAAACGCCTTCTGGCAGGCAAGCAGCGGCATGAAGACACCGCCGTTTTCAAAGCCGTTTTCCAACCGGACGACACCGGCCACCGGATAGACTCCCTGCCCGAGTTCGATGGTGCCACCGACCTTGGCCTTGAGAAAATCCGCCGCGCGCTCGCCGAGCACCACGCCCTCGCCATCGTCCTTGAACGCCGCCGCGCCGCCCTGGAGCCACTCGCCCTTGCGCAATCGCCCGTCCGTCGCACGAATCCCGAAGCACGTGACCACCGGCCTACCCGGAGCCGCGATGATGGAGAACAGCACCGGTTGCGCATCCTTCACGAAGGGCTGCGCTTCCAGCTCGGCGACGAGTTCCACCGGCACATTGCTGAAGAACAAATCCGACACGTTTTTCTCGAACACGACCATTTCCGAGTCACTCCGCAGGATCCGCTCGAACATCTTCACCGCCCCGCCTAACAAACCAACCACGCTCAGCATCGTCGCCACCCCCAGCGCGATCCCGGTCGCGCCGATGGCCGTGCGGACGCGATGCCGCCGGAGGTTCGTGAAAATCATGTGCCAAAGACTCATGATGTTGCCGTGGGGTGACGGAGCGCTGACTTGAGTCGGCGGGTTCCAGGAAAATGCGTGACTCGCCGGCTAAAGCCAGCGCTCCGCAACGCCACATCTTCTATTTTAAAAACCATTTGCATTCATCCCTCTTGTTATCATCAAACCGCAGCCGACAGCCTCATCGCCTCCGGCATCGGCACTTTTAACATCTC
>JAIFNK010000108.1 GCA_020047775.1 Akkermansia sp.
GTCCAGATCATCTGGGCCGGCAAGCCCTATCCGTTCGACTACTCTGCCATCGACACCTTCAACCACCTCATCCGGGTCACCAGGGACTACCCGAACGCCACGGTGCTCGTCGGCTACGAGCTCGAGCTTTCCCGGTTCCTGAAAAACGGCTCCGACATCTGGCTCAACAACCCGGTCGTCACCCGCGAAGCGTCCGGCACCTCCGGCATGACCGCCGCCATGAACGGCTCCGTCAACCTCTCCACCTACGACGGCTGGGTCTGCGAATTCGCCGAGGACGGGAAAAACTCGTTCATCATCCCGCCCGCCGACCCCTCGCTGAGCCACGACGACCGCGACCGCCACGACCTGCTAGGTTTTTACAAGGCGATGAATGAAACCATCCTGCCCCTCTACTACGAGGATCCCGCCGGATGGAACAAACTCGTGCTCAACTCGATGAACGACGTGGTCCCCTTCTTCGACGCGGACCGCATGGCGGACGAGTATTACAAGAACATCTACGTCTAAGGCCGGAACGGCGGCCGGCTCTTTCACCCTTTTTTGGGACGCCATCGCCTTCGACGAGGGCTAGGGCTAGGCAATCCGCGAATACACCACCGACAGCGGTCCGGCCGACTACGTGCTCGTCGTCGATCGAAAAGCCGTTGGCGTCACCGAGGCCAGGAAGGAAAACCTTCACCTCCATCACCTTCATCTATCGGCTGCTCAAACACGCCCGCATCAAGCGCGTCCTTTTCCTCGTCGATAAGATTTTTGAATTGATGAACACCAAACCCGATCTCTTCATTCCGTGCTCTCTGTGGTTAATAAAAGCTTATGGAAATCAATGAACTCACCGAAAAGATCATCGGTGCCGCTCACAAGGTGCTCTTCGCCCTCAAGCCCGGTCTTGATGAAAAGCTCTACGAACGCGCCCTCGTCATCGAACTTATGAAACAAGGGTTGCGTTGCGATGTTCAGCGGGAATTCATGGTCCGTTACGACGGCCAGCACATCGGTTCCCTGATTCCCGACCTCATCGTCAATGATCTCGTCATCGTCGAACCCAAGGTGGTCACCGCCTTCAACGAGAACCACCTCGCGCAGATGCTCGGCTACCTCAACATCACCGGTCTCAAGACAGCCCTGCTCCTCAACTTCAAATACGCCAGCCTCCAGATCAAACGCGTCTCCAACTAACATGATTCAAACTCCTCTTCATTCCGTGTATTCCGTGCGCTCTGTGGTCAGAAGATTTTTTAACCATGGAGCGCACAGAATGCACGGAGTTGGTGCTGCCGCACGGATTCAGAAATCCAAACCTCCTCTTCATTCCGTGTATTCCGTGCACTCTGTGGTCAAAGATTCTTCAACCACAAATTGCACGGAGTAACAGATTAAGAATCTGTAGTCGTGCCGGATCTCGGCGAAGTTCACCGTCTTGAAATCAGTGGTTGATTCCGATCTTCACCTCCCTCAACGATCCTTGGCGTCCGGACCCTGAAGTCCTGGACGGCCTTTCAGCGTTGCATATTCGAGATCGTATGGAAGATGGCGGTGATCATCAGATAGGCCATGGTGCCGATGAGGCTGGCCATGACGATGAGGACCACGGGCATGACGAGCGCCATGATGCGTTGCAGGCTCTTGTCGAGTTCCTTGTCGTAACGCTCGGCGGCGCGGCGCAGCGAGTGGTCGATGCGGCCGGTTTGCTCGCCGACGGAAATCATGTCGATGAGCAGCGGCGGGAAAGCGCCATTGCGGACGAGGGCTTTTGAAAAGGAGCGACCGTCGCCGACTTGGGCGATGACCTTGTCGAGCTCGCCGCGCAGGCCGCGGTTCTGGGTGGCGTCGCGGGAGAGTTCGAGGGCGCGGAGCAGCGGCAGGCCGTTGCCGACGAGGTTGGCCATGGTTTCGAGGAACTGGACGTAGAAGCGGCTGGTGATGACCGGGCCGATGAGCGGGATGCGGAGCTTGATGCGGTCCCAGGCGGGTTTGTTCGCCTCGTTGTCCTTCCAGAACTTGAAATACAAGAGCGCGGTGATGGTGGTGAGGATCATGACGATCCACCACTTTTTGATGAACGAGGAGGCACCGATGAGGATGGCGGCACCGAGTGGAATTTTCCCGCCGCTGGTCTCGATGAGCGCGGTGAGCTGCGGGATGAGGACGGTGATGAAGATAATGGAGACGCCGATGCCGGCGAGGATCAGGAACGCCGGATAGATCATCGCGAGGATGAGGCGGGCCTGGAGCTCGGCGAGGGTTTTCAGGTAATGGGCTTGGCGTTTGAGAATGTCATCGAGCGCGCCGGAGGCTTCGCCGGCGGCGGCGAGCGAGCAATACAGCGGGCCGAAGCTGGGGCTGACTTTTTTCAAGGCGACGGAGAAATTCACCCCGTCGCGGACGATCTGGCGGATTTTGTAGGAGACGGCCTTGAGGTTGCCGAGTTCCTGGCGGTTTTCCATCGACTTGAGCGCGGGCTCGAGCTGGAGACCGGCGCTGAGCATGTCGGAGAGTTCCTCGGTGAAGAGCACGACTTCCTGGCGCTTGAGCTTGATCGGGCCTTCGGGAATCACGTCTTCTTTGACATTGACCTTGGATGATTCCTTGTCATCGGCCTTCGCCTTGGCGCTGCCGTTGGACTTTTTCGCGGAGGCGGCGGCGATTTCCTTGAGATTGACCGGCTGGAGGCCTTTTTTATCGAGCACCCGCAGGGCTTCCGGACGGTCTGTGGCGTCGAGTTCGCCGGTGGTGACGGTGCCATTGGAGGCGAGGGCTTTGTAGGCGAAGATGGGCATGGGAAGGGATGGATGGAACGCTCAGTCGGCGTTCATGCTTTTTAGGATTTTCCGGGCGAGGTTTTCCTTGATTTCGTTATGTCGTGGAATTGTTTCGGTCACTCCGGTTTTCGGGTTGGTCCATATCGAGTGGGCGGCACCCTCACGTTTAAGGATACAACCCGCGATTCGGAGCTTCCGTTCAAGGTCGCGGCGCTTCATCCGATGAAAACCTTTTCCCGAATGACATCATCTGGAAGGCCGCGCAGAATGTCGGCGGTCCGGTCCTCCATCAGCAGCTCGATGGCTTCCTTCAGGCTTTGACGCGTCTCTTCAAGCGTCTCACCCTGGCCATTCGCGCCGGGAACCTCCGGGCAGATCGCCCAATAGCCTCCGGTGGGATCCGGTTCAATGAGTGCGGTGAATTCGGCTTTCATGATGGTAATTTACTGTAGTGGCCTCGTGAAACCAATCATCAATCCCCGCCGATGTCCGACGAGGTGACGGAGATGACTTCCTCGATGGTGGTCTCGCCCTTCATGACCTTGTGCCAGCCGTATTCGCGCATCGGGATGTAGCCATCGCGGACGGCCTGGGCGCGGAGCTCGACGGCTTGGGCGCGGTGGGCGACAAGTTCCTGCATCGGCTGGGTGAGCAGGATGATTTCGTAAATGGCGAGTCGGCCGGAGAAGCCGGTCATGCGGCAGCGGTCACAGCCTTTCGGCGAATAAACCTGGCCGGGGATCTGTAGTGGGATGCCGAGGTCGCGCTTGTCCTGCTCCGAAACCTCGCGCGGCGTTTTGCAGTGTGGGCAGAGTTTCCGGACGAGGCGTTGGGCGAGGAAGGCGCGGACGGCGGCGGATACGAGGAACGGTTCCACGCCCATGTCGATGAGCCGGCTGATGCCGCCCATGGCGTCGTTGGTGTGGAGCGTAGAGAACACCAGGTGACCGGTGAGCGACGCGCGGATGGCGATTTCCGCAGTCTCGAGGTCGCGGATTTCCCCGATCATCACGATGTTAGGGTCGGCGCGGAGGATGGAGCGCAGCGCGGTGGCGAAGGTGAGGCCAATCTCGTTTTTCACGGCGATCTGCATGACGCCGGTCAGCTTGTTTTCCACCGGGTCCTCGACGGTGACGATCCGCCGTTCAGGGTGGTTCACCTCGGTGAGGAAGGAATAAAGGCTGGTCGATTTACCGGATCCGGTTGGGCCGGTGATCAGGATGATGCCGTTGGGCAAATGGAGCAGCGACTCGATTTTCTTGAGCACGAACGGCTCCATGCCGAGCTTGGCGATATTGAATTTCTCCTGGTTGAGGAGTCGCAGGGAAACGCTTTCGCCCTCGACCGTCGGCACCGTGGCGACGCGGACGTCGATGGTCGCGCCTTCGAACTGGAGGTTGATCCGGCCGTCCTGCGGCACCCGGCGCTCGGCGATGTCGAGGCGGGCCATGATTTTCAAACGGGCGATGACCGAGCTTTGCAACGCCTTGATGTTTTCCGGCACGGCGATCTCGATCAGGCGGCCGTCGATCCGGTAGCGGATGCGGAGATTCGTGCTGAGCGGCTCGACGTGGATGTCGGTCGCGCGCTGGTCGAGCGCCTCGCGGATGATCTGGTTGACGAATTTGACGACGGAGGCTTCCTCGTCGTCGTCCTGGTCGATCACGTTCGCCTCGTCTTCGCCGCCTTCGAGGTGGTCGTAGTCGAAATCGCGGCCTTCGAGGATTTGTTCGAAGGTGTCCGCTCCCACGCCGTAGAGGCGGCGGAGCGCTTCGTGCAGGCGTTTGCGGGAAACCATGCACCAGTCGATGGGCAGCGTGAGTTCTTGGGCGGCGGCCTGGCGGGCGACGAGATTGAAGGGATCAAATGTGGCGAGTTTCAGGCGCTTGTGGTCGCCCTCGCCCTCGATGGCGACCGGCAGCAAGCGGTGGCGCAGCGCAAGGCGCGGGCCGCAGGCTTCGCGCAGCGGCAGCGGGACTTCCGGCATCGGAATACTCTCCAGCCACTCCAACCCGAGGTATTGGGCGATCTCGCGCATGTATTTTTCCTCATCGACCAGACCGGCGTCGAGCACGTCGTCGATGGGTGAGCGCTGGCGCTGGGTGGAAGTCCGCAGGACTTCGGTAAGTGCGGGAATGTCCTCGCAACCGGTGCGGCGAGCGGGTTCGATCAAAAACTGGGTCATAGTCGGCGCACTTCTTGTCGCTTAAAAGCTAGCCGGGCGCAATCTTGTCTCTCAATTTCCGCAAATCAGCGGATTTTTCACGTCCCGGCCTTCGGGAAATGGGAGCTTTTTCCGTCGGCGCTTTTCCAAGTTCCACCGGCGGCGGTTGGCCCCACGCATGAAAGAAGGCAATCGATCTCCTGGGTCGGTCATCGAAATTTCCAGTCTGCGACCGGCGAAAATTTCCCTCCGTCCCCGAAAAGCCGTGCGGTCCAGGCTATTTCCTGCATCGTTTCGGCCGTGTCCTACTTGGAAATCAAAGACCTCCACACCCATTTCACCCAGCGCACCGGATCGATTTTTTCGCCCGGCAAACACGTCGTCCGGGCGGTGGACGGCGTGAGCCTGAGTCTGGAAAAGGGTGAAATCCTCGGCCTCGTCGGTGAGTCCGGTTGCGGGAAATCGACATTTTCCCGCACCATCATGCAGCTCATCCCGGCGACGTCCGGCTCGGTGATTCTCGACGGCGAGGACCTTTCAAAACTCTCCCCATCGCAAGTCCGCAAGCGGCGGCTGGATTTCCAAATGGTCTTCCAAGACCCATACGCCTCGCTGAATCCCCGGATGACGATCTTCTCCACGCTCGCCGAAGCCGTCCGCCAGCGTCATCCAAAGCTGAAAGGCGACGCCCTCTTCAAACGCGTGGAAACCCTCATGGCCACCGTCGGCCTCGACGCGAATGTGATGCGGAAATACCCGCACGAGTTCTCCGGCGGCCAGCGCCAGCGGATTGCCATCGCCCGCGCGCTCGCGCCCGAACCGAAGCTGATCATCGCCGACGAACCGGTCTCCGCGCTCGATGTGTCGATCCAGTCGCAGATCCTGAACCTGATCAAATCGCTCCAAAAAGACCTCGGGCTGACGATGATTTTCATCTCCCACGACCTCGGCGTGGTCCACTACATCGCCGACCGCATCGCCGTGATGTATAAAGGGAAAATCGTCGAGTCCGGTCCGGCCGGGAAAGTTTTCCACGAACCGCAGGCGGATTACACCAAGCGCCTGCTCGCCTCGATTCCGCAGCTGGCGGCTTGCAGTTAGACTCTTGTCTGCCCGGTGCCGCGGCCGCGATCACACGTTGTCGTCGTGATGATGGATTGCTCCTTCACCGGTCGATGACCCCGGATTTGGCAAACTCACTCGTCATTTGACAAATCCATCCCCGTGAGACACCATTGTCTCACAATGAAAACTGCGACGATTCGCGACTTGCGCAATTCGTTCCCCACGGTGGCGAGATGGATCGAAGAAGGCGAGTGCGTGGAAATCACCCGGTCCGGCAAGCCGTTTGCAAGACTGGCTCCCATTCAGCACGAACGCGCCGCACCGGTCGCAATGCCGGATTTCCTCGCCCGCATGAAGGAACATTTCCCAAATGAAACCGTCGGCTCGGCGGGTCCGGTGGTGAGCTACGACCGCGGCGACCGATGAAAGTCTATGCGGATACCGGTTTCGTCGTCTCACTCTACAAGGCGGAAACCACCAGCCCGTCGGCAGCCGCGATGATGGGCCGCCTGCAGGGGTCCGTATGGCTTTCGCCCCTGGGCGAACTGGAGCTTCACAACGCCTTCCAACTTTCCATCTTCCGCAGCGAGATCGACACCGCCGCCGCCACCTGCAAGAAACAACTCTTCGCCGCCGATCTGGCAAATGGCGTTTTTGTCATCCTTCCCATCCCGGCCACCGTACTCTATCCGAAGGCCATCGAACTGGCGGAACGCCACAGTGCGACCCTGGGCACACGCAGCTTGGACCTCATGCATGTCGCCGCCGCGTTGATTCTCGAGGCCGATCTCTTCCTCAGTTTCGACGAGCGCCAGAGAAAAGCCGCGCAGACGGAGGGATTGGCGGTGGCACCTTGAAATGGAGCTGCGGCTATCCCTCGGGGGCGTAGATGACAACGACGATTCCGGTGCCGTCGGTTGAAGAATAGGTCTCATAGTGCCCTGAATTCTGCCTGAAAAACTTCACTTCGTTTCCAAGCAGCTTCTGGATTTCACTGAAAAATGACCGGCCCTCGGGATAGACTCCCAGAAACGCTGTTTGCTCGAGAAGATCGTGATTGGAGCTGACAATCGCTCCACTGCCGACGGCGATCTTAGTGGAAACCGGAGCAGTGGAAATCTTGCCGCGAATGTGGAAATACTTGCAATACCGCGCGCCCTCCAACCGCTCCCCCGTCGTCACCTGGTCGATGCGTTCGAAACGGATTTCACCGGGAAGATCGGCCACATTGAATGTATAATCTTTGGGATCAACTCTTTTGGAGCAGCCTAACGAGCATAGAATCAAAAGAGTCAGAAAATGCTTCACGATGAGAATAGAGTCAGATTTTACAATTGTCAGACCGATGCTACCCCTTCACCTGTCCATTCCCTCTAACACGGTATTGGTAACTTGTAAGCTCGCGCAGGCCCATTGGCCCGCGGGCGTGCAGCTTGTCGGTGGAGATGCCGATTTCCGCGCCGAAGCCGAACTCGCCGCCGTCGGCGAAGCGGGTGGAGACGTTGTGGAACACGCAGGCGGAATCCACCTCGCGCAGAAACCGCTCCGCCGCCGCCGCGTCGCGGGTGACGATGACGTCGGTGTGGTGCGAGCCGTAGCGGTTGATGTGGGAAACGGCGTCTTCCAGCGAGTCCACGATTTTGATGGAGAGGATGAGGTCGAGGTATTCCGTGCTCCAGTCTTCTTCCGTGGCGGAAATAACGTCTGCTAGAATGGCGCGGGTCCGCTCACAGCCGCGGAGTTCGACGCCTTTCGCACTCAAGGCGGCGGCGACTTTGGGCAGGAACGCGGCGGCGATGTCGCGGTGAACCAGCAGGGTTTCCAGCGCGTTGCAGACCCCACATTTGTGGGTCTTGGAATTGACCGTTAGGGAAACCGCCATTTCCTGGTCCGCGTCCTTGTCGGCGAAGAGGTGGCAGATGCCGTCGTAATGTTTGATGACCGGCATGCGGGCGAGCGAGACGACCGTCTCGATGAGCCCCTTGCCGCCGCGCGGGATGATGAGGTCGAGCCACTTGTCCATGCCAGCGAGCACGGCCACACTTTCCCGGTCGGTGAAGGGGATGAGCTGGATGGCGTGGTCGGGTGCGCCGGCCTGCGCGAGCGCCGCGGCGATGGCGCGGTTCGAGTGGATCGCCTCGCTGCCGCCGCGGAGGATGGTGGCGTTGCCGGTTTTGAAACACAGCACGGCGGCGTCCGCAGTGACGTTAGGCCGGCTTTCGTAGATGATGCCGATGGTGCCGATGGGCACGCGGACCTGCTCGATGCGGATGCCGTTAGGACGTTCCCACGCATCGAGCACCTGGCCGACGGGATCGGGCAGCGTGGCCACCTGGTCAATGCCGGCGGCCATCGCTTCGATGCGTATTTCATCCAGCATCAACCGGTCGAGCATGGCGGTGGAAAGCCCCTTTTCCTGGCCGGCGGCGAGGTCCAATGCATTTGCGGCGAGCAATTCCGGCGTTGCCTTGCGGACGGCGGCGGCCATGGCGCGGAGGATCGCGTTTTTCTCATCGGAAGTGAGCTGGGCGAGCTTGTAAGCTGCCGCGCGGGCCTGTCGGCCCATTTGGTGGATCGTTTCCTGAAGATTGGACATGGGCAAGGGAATGTCCGGCGAAGGTAATGGCCGCTGCTTCCGACTCAAGGGCAATCCCGAATCCCCCGGCGGCAGGCATCGCTGCAGTAGCGGACATTTTCCCAGTCCCGTGCCCATTTTTTCCGCCAGGTGAAGGGCCGGCGGCATTGAAGGCAGATCTTTGCCGGGAGGTTTTGTTTTTTCACGCCGTTCATGGAGGTCCGCCCGGGGGTCATCGCGGATTCAGGATCGCATCCGCGGTTTTCAGCCCGGAGCTGATCGCGCCTTCGATGGATGCGCTCCAGAGGTGATCCCCGCAGACATAAACGCCCGCTTGCTTGCGAAAACCCGGACCTGTCAGACCGGTGCCGGGCGGCTGTCCGGGAAGCGCATGCTCGATTTGATAGGTGCGGAGGTGCCGCCATTCGCGCACCTTGCTGCCGAACCAAGCTTCCAGTTCGGCCACGACCTGCGATTCCAAGTCCATGGTCCCCGCGGATCCCACGATACTAACGGAGATCAATGCCTGGCCCGGGGGTGCATAGTCCGGCGCGGGATCGGATGGGATGCACACGTTGTTCACCAAGCCGGAACCCGTGCCATTGAGGGCGATGATCGATTCGCGCAAGGGCGAGCAAGGCGCGGCGAAATACAAACAGGTGACGGATCGCCAGGCGGGCTCCGCAGTCCCGGCCGCCGCGGTCAGTCGTGCGGCGGTCGTCGCATCCGTGGCGACGACCACGGCATCGCCCTGGATTTGCTCGCCGGAAGCGAGGGTGATGCTTCCCGGTCCGACCTCCGTGACCGGGGTCCCGAGACGGATGGTTTCCGGTGGCAGGCGGGAGGCCAACTGGCGCGGAATTTCCCCCATCCCCTTTGCCGGAAGGGTGGCGCTTCCCTGTGAGAACATCTTGAAGGTGAATTCAAACATCCGGCTTGAAGTCTGCAGCTCCCGTTCGAGAAAAATACCGCCGTAAAACGAGCGGAAAAACCCATCGATCATCCGCGGGGAAAATCCCGCCCGCATGAGATAACTCTCCGTGGTCATGTCCTCGTGCCCGGCGATTGCCGCGATGCTGCGGCGCATCAACCGCCATCTCAGCGCTGCCACGCGCAGCTTGTCAGCGATCGACCCCACCGGCGCGAGGGCGCTTTCCACCAGATGACGCGGCTCACGGAAGACATCCATGAGCCGCCGCAGTCCGGATGTCTGATAGATCAACGCGCCGGGTTTGAACGCGCGCAGGTCCAGGCTTTCAAGATCCAACAGATTTCCAGCTTCCGGGTAGGCGTCGAGAAACACCTGGAACCCGCGATCCAGTAGAAATCCTTCCGTCCGATCCGTCCTGACCCGACCGCCGACGCCGTCGCTTCCTTC
>JAIFNK010000110.1 GCA_020047775.1 Akkermansia sp.
CGGATTGCGCGGCGCTGGTGAAATTCGCGACCACCGCGCCGCCCGGATTACGCGGCCACATTGAGCGGATCCTCGCCGCGCCACCGGAAATCGACCGGACGCCGGTGGATGTGCCTAACCGCTTCATCGCCGGGCGCGATCTCTACATGAAGGCGTGCATCGAGTGCCATCAGGCGGATGGACGCGGCGTGCCGCAAACCTTCCCGCCTCTCGCAGGTTCCGAGTGGGTCAAGGGCGACCGCGACACCCTGCTCCGCATCATCCTCGGCGGACTCTCCGGCCCCATCGAAGTGAATACACTGAAATTCAACTCGGTCATGCCCGGACACAGCCACGTCAGCGATGCGGAAATCGCCTCGATCGCCAGCTTCGTCCGCTTCGCGTTCGGGGAGATCAAGGAGAAGCCCGTCACGCCCGAGGAGGTGAAAGCGCTGCGGCCCGATGTGGAGAAGCGCAAATTCGTCCCATGGACCGCCGGGGAATTGCGTGCCCTTGGCAAATGAGCGGGGATCGACTCTCCTTCAAACAGTTCTTGGGTTCATGGTGAAACAATGGAAGTTTCCCGGCGTAGCGGAACAGCCCATGGCAGCACCCTTCATCTCCGAAATCAAAACCGGCCTCTGGTTGACAGCGTTGGCCGCATGCCAGGCATCCGGGCAATCGCCCGAGCTTCTCCCTCCCATCACCGTGCTCGCGGAGCGTCAGTTAGACGAGGAATCGTCCGCCCCGCTGGCCGAGTGGACGCGTGAGGAGATCTGCAAGTCATCGCCGCGGACCATCGACGAGATGCTGGCGAAGGAGCCGTCATTCTCGCTCTATCGGCGTCAGTCGTCGATTTCCTCGAACCCCACTTCCGCCGGGGTGAGCCTCCGCAACACCGGCGCGACCGCCGCCTCGCGGACCTTGGTTCTGTTGGATGGGATTCCGCAGAACGATCCCTTCGGCGGCTGGGTTTACTGGGCCCGCTACGATGCGGCGACGCTCAATTCCATCCGCATCGATTCCGCGGCGCGGGCGGCGGTGTGGGGAAACCAAAGCCCGGCGGGAGTCATCCAGATGAACGGCTACCCGGCGTTTGAAAACCTCCACGTCTTGAAAGCCGGCGGCGGCAGCCAGGGGACGATCAGCGGCTCCACCGTCAACCAGATGACCAACGAGGACAAGACACTGGCGGTGCTGTTTTCCGCCTTCGGCCTGCATACCGACGGTTTTTTCGCGGTTGATTCCTCACAACGCGGGGCGATCGACCGCAAGCTGGAGACCGATCTTTACGGGGCGAACTTGAAATTTTCCTGGCTGGCCGCTCCCGGACTCACCGTGGAACCGGCGGTGTCGTGGTACACCGAAGACCGGGGAAACGGCACGGCTCTATCCAAGAACTCGACCGACGCGGTGGACCTCTCACTGCGTGTCAGCTCGGTGCACGGTGACTTTTCCTGGCAGGCGGTGGCCTGGCAACAGCAGCGTGAGTTCGAGTCCGTCTTCAGCTCGGTCAACGCGGACCGCTCGGCGGAAACACTCGCTCTCGACCAGTTCGACGTGCCCGCCCAAGCCACCGGAGCCGCCTTCACCACGCTCTGGGACAGCGGTGGGAAATGGACCGTCAGCTCGGGAGCAGACGCCAGGAAGACCTCCGGCGAAACGAACGAAGACGTCGGCACGTTCCGCAGGCGCGAGGCCGGCGGCGACCAAGCGCTGGCCGGTGTTTTCACCGCGGCCTCCTATCAGGCGGACGAACGGACCCGGATCGATGCCAGCGTCAGACTGGACTGGTGGGAATTGTCGGACGGGCGGCGCAATGAAACCTCGCTCACCACCGGCGCGCCGCTGCGGGCGGACGTCCAGGACGACCGCGATGGCATCGAGCCTTCCGCTTCGATCGAATCGAGCCATCAGCTTAGCGACGATCTAACGGGCAGAATTTCCGCAGGTTCCACCTTCCGGCTGCCCACGCTGAACGAGCTGCACCGGCCGTTCCGCGTCCGCAACGACATCGTCGAGGCGAATCCGGATCTCAACCCGGAACGTTTTTTCAGCATCGCCGGTGGCTTGGATTGGAAACCCGCCGATGCGGTGACCGTGAACGCCACGGTCTTCCAACACTGGATCAAGGATGCCATCGCAAACGTGCCGGTGACCGATCCCGCGCGGATTCCGGGGATTTTCGGAACCATCCCGCCCGGCGGCACCGGATCGCAGCGGCAGAATGTCGATGAGGCGCAGGTGACCGGTCTCGAAGGGAAAATCGAGTGGCTGCCCGTGGATTCCGTGACCCTGGGCTTCGCCGGCTTGTGGTCGCGCACCGACTTCACCAAGTCCCCGGACCAGCCTTTGCTGGATGGAAAACCGTTCCCGCAGGTACCGGACCTGCGCCTGATCGCCAGTGCGGAGTGGCGGGCGACGGATCAAATTTCCCTGTTCGCAGGCTGCGAATACGGGTCCTCGCAATACGACGACGCACTCGCCAGCCGTTCGATTCCGGATTTCACCACCGTCCGGATCGGCGCGTCGTGGCAGGTGGCGGGCGCGATCTACCAGATCCGCATCGAGAATCTCTTCGACGAAGACATCCAGACCGGCCTCAGCAGCGACGGGATCCGCACTTACGCCGGTCCGCGCTCGCTGTGGATCGGCGCGGAGTGGAATTTTTAAACTTCCCGGACAGAACCCAATCTCCGGTTGCGTTTCAGTCGGAATCCGTAAACCTCTTCCTCATGCGCAATTTCTTACCCCCGCTCCTCTCCCTCTGCGGCTTCGCCTCCGCCCAGAAAATCAAAGTGGAGGCACTCTACAGCCAGTATTGCTCCGGATGCCACGGTGCCAAGTTCGAGGGCGGCCAGGGCGGCTCCCTCGTCGATGGCGAGTGGAAACACGGCAGCTCCGACACGGAAATTTTCAAATCCATCGCCAAGGGAAATCTCCAGTTAGGCATGAACCCGTGGGAAGGTGTTCTCACCGACGACCAGATCCGCGGACTCGTGATTTTCCTGCGCGAGAACGAAAAGAAAAACCTCGCCAAGGGCATGAGTTTCCCGACCCCCTCTCCCGACAAAGTCACCAAGACCGCGCTGGAAAACTACCGCATCGTGACGCTCGTGGACAAGGGACTGAAAAATCCATGGGCGATCGCCTTCCTTCCCGACGGCCGCAAACTCGTCACGGAGAAGGCCGGTCAACTGCGCTTCATCACCGCCGACGGGAAACTTGATCCCGAGATCATCTCAGGAACTCCGCCGGTCATCGAACACGGCCAGGGCGGGCTGATGGAAGTGGCGGTGCATCCGGACTACGCGAAAAACGGCTGGGTTTACCTCGGCTTGTCGGACGGCACCCGGGAGAAACGCGAGGGCGGCAAGGACGAGGCGCACTGCCTAACAGCGGTGGTCCGCGGCAAGATCAAGGGGCACCAGTGGACCGATCAGGAATGGATTTACCGCGCCGATCCGAAATTCAGATCCAGCGCGGGCGTCCACTTCGGGACCCGTTTTGTCTTCGACAAGGGCTACATCTACTTCGTGGTCGGCGAGCGCGGCGGATTGATGGAAGTCCAGGACTTGTCGCGGCCTAACGGAAAAATCCACCGCTTGCACGACGACGGCCGGGTGCCCGCCGACAATCCGTTTGTGAAAACCAAGGATGCGATTCCCGGCATCTGGTCCTACGGCCACCGCAACCCGCAGGGCCTCGCGATGGACCCCCGCGACGGCTCGCTCTACGACACCGAGCACGGCCCGCGCGGCGGCGACGAGCTGAACCTTATCAAACCCGGCGCCAACTACGGCTGGCCGGTGGTCACCCTTGGCATGAACTACAGCGGCATGCCGATGAGCTATCCCGGCCCCGGCGGAAATGAGATGCTGTCCGTCACCGAAAAGGAGGGCATGGAAAATCCGGTCGCCTACTGGCTGCCATCCATCGCTGTTTGCGGCTTGGATTTCTATACCGGCGACAAGTTCCCGAAATGGAAGAACGACCTGCTAGTCGGCGCGCTCGCCCAGCAGGAAATCCGCCGCCTCCGCATCGTGGACAAGAAGGTCGTCTCGCAGGAAATCATCCTCAAGGACATCGGCCGCGTGCGCGACGTCGCGATGGGACCGGATGGATTGATCTACGTGGTTCTCAACGGCCCCGACCGCCTCGCGCGGCTGGTGCCGGCGGGGACCCGGTAAAATCTTCGTCAAGTCGAGTGGCCTGCTTGACCTGCCCCACGGACAGGATGTAGCCACAGAGTCATGAAAGAGAAAACATCACCGTGGTTCAAGGTTTTCGCGCTTTGCACGGCCATCGGTCTTGGCGGCACTTATGTCTGGAGGCAGCAGCAAAAGGCGGCTCCGGAAATCGACACGACGGTCGAGCGCATGGTCTTGTCGGGTTCAAAGAGCAGTGTCATCACGCCGATTCCTTTGCCCGTGGATCAGGAAGAAGCCGACCGCGTCTTGATGCCGAGCTCCAAGTCCGGTGGCGTTTTCAAAACGGAGCATGAGATGGATAATGAGCGGACGATGATGTCCGGCTCGAAAAGCGGAACCATTCAACTTGGTCCGGAAATCGATCTCGCATTGCCCAGTCCCGAAGTCCCAAATGCCCCCAAGCTGCGGACATTGCTGCCGGGTTCGAAAAGTATTCCGATGCCGATTTTCCGTGACCGACGTCTCGCTCCCGCAGATCAGCCGAAACCCGGTAAGCCATGAATCTGCCCGCGATCATTCTCGGAACCGGTGGAAGTTTCCTCTTCCTGTGCCTGGTATTCCATCCGCTGGAACGCGCCTTCCCGGCGAAACACGGCCAGCGCTTCTTCCGGCCGGAGTGGTGGGTCGATCTCTGTTTTTTCCTCGGCCAATATCTGTTATGGAGCGGATTGGTGCTTTGGCTCCTGAGTTCCTTCGCCAACTGGATAGACGGTGGTGTTCCCGCCGGTTTCCGGGCGGCCATCGCGGGCCAGCCCTGGTGGCTGCAAGCGGTGGAAGTCATCCTGCTCAGCGATTTCTGCGTCTATTGGGGCCACCGGTTGCAGCACCGGATTCCCCTCCTCTGGAAGTTTCATTCCATCCACCACAGCGCCGAGCATCTCGACTGGTTGGCGGCGCACCGGGAGCATCCGCTCGACACGGTTTACACGATGGGCCTCATCAACATCCCCGCATTCATGTTAGGATTCCCGCTGGAAACCCTTACCGGCCTGATCGCCTTCCGCGGGATCTGGGCGATCTACATCCACTCCAACGTCCGACTGAACATCGGCCCGTTGAAATGGTTCGTCGGTGCGCCCGAACTGCACCACTGGCATCACGACCGCGCGAGGGATGCCGGAAACTATGCCAACATCTCGCCGCTGATGGATCTCGCGTTCGGCACCTACCGCTGCCCGGATCACGAACCGGATGCTTTCGGAATCCACGAGGAAATCCCGCGGAGTTATGTCGGGCAGATGCTGCATCCGTTCCGCAGGCGGAGACGATGACGGGGTTATGAACGATTTAGAGTCCTCAGAGCGGCACCACCATGCCCTCGGCTTCGGCGAGTTTCTTCTGGTTGGCGTCGAAAGTTAGAAATTGGGCCGCACCGAGGTGGACGGCGGTGGCGACGTGTAGGATGTCGACGAGGCGGTGGCCGCCGGATTCCGTGTGTTTCGCGCTGAGTTCCTCGGCGATCCGGTGCACGTCCGCCCACTCCGGTGCGATCATTTCCAAAATGCCGTCCGCTAGATCGGACTGGAGCGCTCGAAGCATGGCGGTGCCTTCGGTTTTGGAAAAACCCTTGCTGCGGTCCTTTTCAAACAGGCGGGCTTGGAAACGGACGGACTGGCGGAATTCGAGCAGCAGAAAGGTGGAAACGGGGAGCGGCTCCGTCAATATTTTCTGATAGATCACCGCCTGCGGTGAAGTGTGCTGCTTGCGGTAAAGCGAGCAGAGAAAGGAAGTGTCGGGATAAACATTCATCCCAGATCACCCTCGAGTTCCGCTTCCCGCATCGCCCGGACTTCTTCTTCGGTGAAGACCCGCTCGCCCCAGATTTCATCGAGCCTTGCCATAAAATCGACTTTGGGGTTTGCGGCTTTTGCCGACTTCGGAGTGGCCGAGAGAAATCCAATCGGCTTTCCGCGTTTTTCAATGCGGATTTCCTCGCCCTCCCCGAGCCAGGCTTCGACTTTGGAGAAGTTGTTCCGGAGGTCGCGGACGGTCACGGTTTTCATGTGGACAAATTGTGTCCACATAGAGGGTTTGTCAATGTGGATGCCATGCAGGCGACTCGACGCGGATGGTATCCAGGCAAGGAGACTTTCAAAGACCGACTTCTGAAGCTCACCAATAGAACCACGGCAAAAGCGCCGGGTGGCGAGATCCGCGACCACGGGGAGAAGGAGGCAATCCAACGCGCATCGCCGGATCCGTTTTTTGACTCGCTCAAATCCGGTTGTCAGCGCCCGCTCATGAAAATATTCTTGGTTTAGGCGAATTATTTGAATCCACTGCGCCGGTTTCTGCGAATGCGCTCGTGAAACCTCAACCTCTCCCTACCATGGCCTACGACTCAGACAGCAGCATGAAAATCTATTTGCGGGAAATCTCCAAGACCCCGCTGCTCACCGTGGAAGAGGAAAAAGCCCTCGCCGAGCGTATCAAAATGGGCGATGCGGAGGCCCGCACCCACATGATCAAGGCGAATCTCCGCCTCGTCGTCAAAATCGCCCATGACTATTCCGGCTACGGCATGTCCCTCAGCGACCTGATTTCCGAGGGCAACATCGGCCTGATGAACGCCGTCGAGCGCTTCGACCCGGAAAAAGGCGGTAAACTTTCGACCTACGGGGCCTGGTGGATCAAACAATCGATCAAGCGCGCCCTCGCCAACCAGTCCAAGACCATCCGCCTGCCCATCCACATGGTAGACAAGATCGCCCGCATGCGCCGCATCGCCTCCATGCTCGCCGAGGCCCTCGGCCGCGAACCGACCGATGACGAGATCGCCGCCGAACTCGGCCTGCCGCGCCAGAAAATCGCCATGCTCAAGCAGGCCGCGCAGCGCCCGACTTCGCTCGACGCTTCGATCAACGAAGGTGAAGCCACGGAATACGGCGAGATGATCAGCGACGAGTCCGCCTCTGATCCACTGGAAATGCTGACTGACAAAAATCTCCACGCCGAGATCAGCGGACTGCTCTCCCTCCTCAACGAGCGGGAGCGCCGCATCATCGACGAGCGCTTCGGCCTCAACGGACTCAAGCCAATGCTGCTTGAAGACGTCGGCCGTGAGTTCGGCGTCTCCCGCGAGCGGATCCGCCAGCTCCAGAACTCGGCCCTCGCCAAAATGCGCAAGGCCCTGCTCAAAAAGGACAAGCCGGTACCGGCGCCTTACAATCCCGGCATGGCTGGAGCGTAACCGTTAATCATCCGCTTCAATCCCGCGTTCCCGAGGCATTGAGCTTCAGGCGCTTTCCGCAAGAGGCCCGCTGAGCCTCGGGGTCTTAAAATGACCACGGGCGTCGGATCCCTATTTCCGACTCCCGTGGCCCCTTTGGGGGGGCGCCCTTCTGATGGGCTGTTGTGCTATCCCTTACATGGAGGAGAATGCCATAATCCGGCCACATTTCCATACCGTGATCGCGTAGCTCCGCGACTCAGATGCGCCCGGCCGCCTTGATGTCGAAATAGCGGTTCGCCAGCGCCACCGCGAACCCCTGCGCGGTCGAGTCCATGGTTAGAACGCCCAGCGCGCCGAGGGTCGCAAGCACCTCCCGCCGCTCCTGGACATAGCGGTCGGCTGCTAGAAATGTCAATCCCGAGGAAAAAGTGGTGACGGGCCTGGCGATCGCGTCCTCGACCGTCCGCTCGCGCATGCTGGCAAGCAGGACCAGGTGGCAGGACTTGAGCACTTGCAGCGCGGGGACCAGTTCCTTGCCGTCCTCCCCCCGCAGGTTGGTAAGAAGGATCACCAGTGAGCGCCGCCGCTGGCGGACCATCAGCTGCTCCACCGCGCCGCTGAAATCGCTGGGCGCGGCCGTCGTCTGATAGTCGTAGAGGTGGTTGAGCAGAACCGGCATGGCGTGCGAGCCCTTCACCGGCGGCAGCCAGCGGTCAGACCCGCCGAAGGATTTCACCGCGACCTGGTCGCCCTGGCGGAGCGCCAGATGGGAGACGAGCAGCACCGCGTTCAGGATGTGGTCGAACTGCGGAAGACCGCCGTCGAGCGCGCGCATCCGGCGGCCGGTATCGAGCAGGAAAACGACCGACTGGTTCCGCTGTTCCTGATAGTCCCGGCTGATGAGCAGCTGCCGGCGGGACGACGCCTTCCAGTCGATTTGCGCCAGCGGGTCTCCGTCCCGATAGTCGCGGAGCTGGTGGAAGTCCCGGCTCGATCCCGGGTGGGGACGGCGCACGATGCCCATCGGGCTCTCGCGGTGCTGCATGGCGAGCAGGGCGAAGCGGACCACCGGTTCGTAGTTCGGATAGACCTTCACCGTTTCAGCCGACAGATGCGGTGTTTTCCTCGCCCACAGTCCCAGCGGGGAAATCCTGCGGATCTGGACGGGCCCGAACACTGCCTCGCCCCTCGTCGAAAGGGTGACTGGATGGAACACGCGGATCTCACGGTTAGGCGGCACCACGCCGGACCACGGCAGGGCCGGTGCCTCCGCGCCCTGCGGAATGCCGTCGAACATCTCCACCCGCGCCGGTTGGCCGCTGTCGTTGCGTAAAACCAGCCGGACCTCGCCGCGTTCCCCCAGGGCGAAACGCCCCGGCAGGCGCCGCAACACTTCGATGGGGCGGCGCACCCGGGCTAACACCGCATCGGCTAACACCACCACCAGCGCGCCCAAACCGAGCCACCACCACGGCTGGATCAATGACGGCACCGCGACGGCGACGGCGGCGAGAAGCAGCCAGACCAGGGTCCATGACAGTAATCGGGAAGTGGGGCTCATTCCTTTGAATTTCCAGCTGCCGGAGGTTCTGCCATGACACGGACCCAGGTCAAAGATCGAATCGCGCCAGCCCCGGATTTAACCGGAACCGCCGCCGGTGCCTGCCAGCGGTGAGTCACGACGGCAGGACGTATCGGGCCACCCAGATCAACCCGGCGACCGCGATGCAGACCGAACCGATCGTCTGGACCCGGGACGTCCATTTCCGCATCGGCCAGAGCAGGATGAATGCGGCGACCAGCACGCTGACCTGGGCCAGCTCGACACCCACGTTGAAACCTAACAACGGCGCGGTGAGTTGGCCGCGCGGGACGCCGTCGAGTTTTTCCGCGAGCGTGCCGGCAAAGCCGAGGCCGTGCAGCAGGCCGAAACAAAAGACCAGGATCAACCGCCGTTTGCCGAGCTTGTGCACGAGCAGATTCTCAATCCCCACCCAGGCGATGGTCACGGCGATCAGGAGTTGCAGCGGCTTTTCCGGGACGTGCACCACGCCGAAAATCGCCAGCGCCAGGCTGATCGAATGGGCGAGTGTGAAAAGCAGGGATTGCTCCACCAGCGGCTTCCACTTGGGAATGAGCAGAAACAATCCGAGGATGAAAAGCACATGATCCAACCCGAGCGCGTGGCTGAATCCCAGCTGAAGCCAGCCGCCGGTCACCGGACGCACGACGGGCGCGGATTCCCCTGCCCCCGTCTGGTTCAGCAGCATCAGGGATCCTCCGGGCAGGGTGCTGACGGGAGGATTGCCGCTCTCCTCGTCGAGAACGATCAGCTCCGTTTCCTGCTCGCCGGACCAGTGGATCCGCAACTCGCCTTTACCGGGAATCGGGTCGATCAACAACCGCGTCGAGATCAAGGCGATGTCGCCCGCTTCCGGTGGCAACTCGAAGGGCTCCTTCGTGAAATCCGGGAAATCCATCCGCCAGACCACCTCCTTGCCCGCGAAGGTGAAGCGCAGGAGTTTGCGCAGCGTGTTTTCGGTCTCCTTGC
>JAIFNK010000090.1:0-9891 GCA_020047775.1 Akkermansia sp.
ATGAAGCCGTTCCGCGCGGACTGGCCGGTCTGCTGGCGGTATTGCACGGCCATTTTCAACGCGCACTCGACGGCAGTGGAGCCGTCGTCCGAGAAAAACACGCGCTCCAAGGTGTGTTCGGGGAAAAACCCGCAAAGCCGGCCTGCCAATTCCACGGCCAGTGGGTGGGTGAAGCCGAGAAACGACGTGTGCGCGGCTTTTCCGAGTTGCTCCTGGATTGCCGCGTTGATCACCGGGTGGGCGTGGCCGTGGATATTCGTCCAGATCGAGGAATTCCCGTCGAAATACCGCCGCCCCTCGGAATCCCACAACCACGAACCCTCGCCGCGCACCAGCACCAGCGGCTCATGCCCGCGCCCGCACCACTCGGCCTGACGGGTGAACGGATGCCAGCAATGGGCTTGATCGGCCTCGATCCATCGGCGGGTGTCCTCTCGCATGGCCCCAGAGTGGAGATCGGGCGGCGTTCTTCAACTCGCAATCGGCTTCCGCCGCCCGATATGGGAAACAATCCCCTCCCTTCAACGTCCGCCGATGAGATTTCAGGGAATCCGCCTCACCACTCCCAGAGCAATTTCAAGGGCATGGCGAGCAGGAGTTCCGGGGCGCGCTGCACTTCGTCGAGGGTGACGTTGTCGGGAAATTGGCTGATAAATCCTCCGGCATCCTTGATGGCTGCTGCGAGTAAATTGGCATCGTCCAGACTGAGGTATTGCCGGGCCGGATCAAGGCTTGATCGGAAGACTGCCGGGGTTTAGTCCCTGCGGCCCGATTTCATGTCTGTCTCACCCTACGCCATCCCTTCTCCCGCGCTCCAGCGTGAGGTGACACGCCGCCGCTCGTTCGCGATCATTTCCCATCCGGATGCCGGAAAAACGACGCTCACGGAGAAATTCCTGCTCTACGGCGGTGCCCTCAACCTGGCCGGCAGCGTCACCGCCCGGAAAAACCAGCGCGCGACGACCTCGGACTGGATGGACTTGGAAAAACAGCGGGGAATCTCCGTGAGCTCCACCGTCCTGCAGTTCGAATACAAGGACTGCGTCGTCAACATCCTCGACACGCCGGGGCACAAGGATTTCTCGGAAGACACCTACCGCGTGCTCACCGCCGTGGACGCCGCCGTCATGGTGGTGGACGCCGGCAAGGGCATCGAGAGCCAGACGCGGAAACTTTTCGAAGTCTGCCGCCGCAGGGGCGTGCCGATTTTCACCTTCATGAACAAGCTGGACCGCCCGGCCCGGCCGTCGATGGACCTGCTCGACGAGCTGGAATCCGTGCTCGGGATTCACGCGTTTCCGGTGAACTGGCCGCTCGGCGATGGTCCGCGGTTTCGCGGGGTTTACGACCGCGAGCAAAAGCAGGTGCATCTTTTCCAACGCACGGTGCACGGTGCGTATCGAGCGCCGGTGGCCGTAACCGGCATCGAGGACGAGAGCGTGAAGGAAGCGGTGGAGGAAGGAACTTACCGGCAGGTTTGTGACGAGCTGGAACTGCTGGAAGGCGCTGGTGCCGAGTTCGATCTGGAAAAAATCCTCGCCGGTGAACTCACCCCCGTCTTCTTCGGCAGCGCGGCGAACAACTTCGGCGTGCAACTCCTGCTCGACCGTTTCCTCGAGCTTTCGCCACCGCCGACCCCGCGCGAAAGCGGTGGCATGACGATCAATCCCGCGTCCGAGGAATTTTCCGCCTTCGTCTTCAAGATCCAGGCGAACATGAACCCGAAGCACCGCGACCGCATCGCCTTCGTCCGCATCGTTTCCGGGCAATTCAAGCGCGACATGGATGTCATCAACGGCCGCACCGGCGAAAAAGTCCGCCTCGCCAACTCGCAGCGCCTGTTCGCCCGCGAACGCGAAACCGTGGACGATGCCTACGCCGGCGATGTCGTCGGCCTGGTGGGAAATTACGATCTGCTCATCGGCGACACGCTTTCCTCGCAGCCCGGCGTGACCTTCGATGAAATCCCGCGATTCGCGCCCGAGTGTTTTTCCTTCCTCCACAACAAGAGCACCGCGAAATACAAACGCTTCCGCGATGGTCTCGCACAACTGCTCAAGGAAGGCGTGGCCAGCGAGTTTGTCCTCATCGACAGCGAGGGCCCGCAAATCCCGCTGCTCGGCGCGGTCGGGCCGTTGCAATTCGAGGTCCTGCAATACCGCCTCGAAGGGGAATACGCCGCCGAGACGCGGATCGAGCCGGCAAATTGGTCGCTCGCCCGCTGGTTGAAACCCAAGGAAGGCGATCCGCTCGCGCCCGAAGCCCGGCCGGCATTGTCGCTCGGCGCGGCGCTGGCCCGCGATTCCAACGGCTGGCTCGTCGCCCTGCTCCCCAGCGAGTGGGCGCTGAAAACCTTCAGCGACAAAAACGAAGACTGGATCATTTCCGAGCAACCGTTCCCACCGCCGGCGGTGGTGAAGTGATACAGGCATTCCTGCCTGTTCTTCCCTCGTCGCCCCACGGTTTCCGCCTTTAGCCAAGGCTTTACACCGCCCCCGGCTCTCCGCCATCTTCACGCCCCTTTCCAATAAGGGGCTGCGGCGTCTCGCCGCAGTTCTTCCCAGCCCACGACCATGACATCCGCCGAGATCCGCCAAAGCTTCCTCGAATTCTTCCAAGAGAAACAGCACACCATCGTCCCCTCCGCCTCGCTGCTCCCGCAGTCGCCCGGCCTGCTGTTCACGAATGCCGGGATGAACCCGTTCGTTCCCTATTTCCTCGGCGTCGAAAAAGCTCCCTACGATCCACCACGCGCCGCCGATACCCAGAAGTGCATCCGCGCCGGCGGCAAACACAACGACCTCGAAGATGTCGGCTACGACACCTATCACCACACATTCTTCGAAATGCTCGGGAACTGGTCGTTCGGAAACTATTTCAAAAAGGAAGCCATCGCCTGGGCGTGGGAACTCGTCGTCGAGCGCTGGGGCCTCCCCGCCCACCGACTCTACGCCTCGGTCTATGCCCCGAAAGAAGGCGATCCCGGAAATTTCGACCAGGAAGCCTATGACATCTGGGCCGCCCTCTTCGTTTCCAAAGGCTGCGATCCCGCCGTCCAGATCGTCCACGGCAACGTGAAGGACAACTTCTGGATGATGGGCGAAACGGGCCCCTGCGGCCCTTGCTCCGAACTCCACGTCGATCTCACCCCCGAAGGCAATCCCGTCACCGGCCGCAACCTCGTCAACAACGACTCCGACCTCTGCATCGAGATTTGGAACCTCGTCTTCATCCAATACAACGCCGAAGCCGACGGCACTTTCCGCGAGCTCCCCGCCAAACACGTCGATACCGGCATGGGCTTCGAACGCGCCTGCTCGATCATCCAAAACACCAACGGCTTCACCGACTTCTCGAAAAAACCCAGCAACTACGCCACCGACGTTTTCCAACCGATCTTCCGCAAACTCGAAGAACTCAGCGGAAAAACCTACGTCGATATCTATCCGGAGCTCGGTGCGGATCGCTCCCTCTTCACCGAGAAAATGAAAACCGCCATCGCCTTCCGCGTCATCGCCGACCACTTACGGACTGTATCCTGTTCGATTGCGGACGGCATCATTCCCGGAAATGAAGGACGCAATTATGTCATTCGCCGTATCCTTCGGCGTGGAGTTCTCTACGCGCGCAAAGATCTTGGTTTGAATACCGGGTTCTTCGAACAGCTTGTTCCAACCGTCGTGGAAACACTTGGCTCTGTGTTTCCCGAACTGAAGCAACAACAAGCCAAGATTGAGCAAATAATCAAGAATGAGGAAGAGAGCTTCGGACGAACCATCGATAGAGGACTGGAAATCTTTAACCGTCATATTGAGGGACTCAAAAACGATGTCGCTCAGATCGCCATCAAAACAGGAATAGGGAACGCTGTTGTTAAGATGCCAGGACGGATGGCGTTCATGCTTTATGACACCTTCGGGTTCCCGCTGGACATGACTCAACTGCTCGCGGCTGAACATCATTTCCCTGTCGATATCCCCGAGTTCGAAGCTCTGATGGAAGAGCAGCGGGAGCGTGCACGCGCTGCCCAAAAAACCAACATCGTCCGCGCGCTCGACATCTCCACCGAAGCCGTCACCGAATTCACCGGATTCGACAATGACTCCGTCGAAGCCACCGTGTTAGAAATCCACCCGCAGGAAGACGCGCTCTTCGTCATCACCGACAAGACCGTCTTCTACGCCGAGATGGGTGGCCAAGCCGGCGACACCGGCACTCTTCAAGTGGCTGGGACTTCCAGTCCCAGCCTCCCTGTCACCGGCACCCAGCAGATCGGCAAAGCCCGCGCTCTGATCATTCAAAAATCAGAAATCAACAATCATCAATCATCAATCCAACCCGGCGCTCAAGTCACGCTCAAGCTCGACACCACCCGCCGCCGCCCAATCGAAGCCCACCACACCGCGACCCACCTGCTCCACTGGGCGCTGCACGAGGCCGTTTCCGCAGACGCCGCGCAGCAAGGTTCCTCGGTCGATGAAAACCGCCTGCGCTTCGACTTCAACAGCGCCGCGCTCACGCCCGGGCAAATCGCCGAGATGGAGGAAATGGTCAACGGTGCCATCAAACAGGGCCTCACGGTTTCCTGGACGGAAGTCAAACATGCCGACATCAAGGGCCGCGCCGACATCATGCAGTTCTTCGGCGACAAATACGGCGACCTCGTCCGCGTCGTGCAAATCGGCGGCCATGCCAACCAACTTGACGGCCCGTCCATGGAACTTTGTGGCGGCACCCATGTCCGCAACACCGGCGAGATCGGTCTTTTCAAAATCAAATCCGAGGGTGCCATTGCTTCCGGCGTCCGTCGCATCGAAGCCGTCTGCGGCGATGCCGCCTGGAACTATCTCAACGAAGTCGTGGGAAAGTGGGACCACGAGCTCAAAGCCGCCCGTGCCAAACTCCACGTCGCTAACGAAAAACTCACCGCTCTCGGCGAGGCACCCGTCGAGGTGAATGACTTCCCCTACATCATGGGAGCCATGCTCGTCGAGCGTGCCGACATTTCCCAGATCAACGCCACCTTCGCCCGCGGCCAGCGCACGCTTGAGGAAACCCAACAGGCCGCCATCGAAGCCGAGAAGCGCATCAAGAAGATCCAGTCATCCCAAGCCGCCAGACTCGCCGACGAGGCTCTATCAGAACTCATCGCGCTCGGTCAGCCCATCATCGTCTCCTTCGAGTCCGACGCCTCACTGCTCCAGGAGCTCCAGAACGGCCTCAAGAAAAAGCAATTCGCCGGCCCCGCCCTGCTCATCGTCGATGACGGCGAAAAACTCCACCTCGCCACCCACTGCGGCCCGGATGCCCTGGCAGCCGGACTCAAAGCCGGCGACCTGCTCCGCGACCTCGCCGCCATCGCCGGGGGCAAAGGCGGCGGCAAGCCGGACCAGGCAAGGGGTGCCGCACCAGACCGCGCAAAACTCGAAGACATCAAGTCCGCCGCAGCCGCAGCCATCGGAGCGCGTTCATTCTGAACGCTGTTTCCGCCGGACATCCTGTCCGGCGGCCTCAGTCGTCAGAATGACGGCGCTCCTTCCGCTCCCAGAGCGTGAATCGCCCTTCCGCCAGTTTCGCCTTCAGCGGATTTCGCCGGATATAGCGCAGCACGTTCGCATAATGATTCGCGTCCCGGATCATCGTGTCGTGATAGTCCCGCTGCCAGATCGGCCCCAGTCCCAGCACCCGCGCCGTGTGCCCCTTCCACGCCTGCACCAGCTTCGCCATCGGCATCATCGGGCTGAAAAGAAGATGCACGTGGTTCGGCATGATGACCCAGGCTTCGTGGCGGACACGCTCGCCGTCGAAACGCATCAGGCACTCCGCCAGCACCTGCCTTGCTTCGGGATCGGCAAACAAACAGGAGCCCATCCCTTGATCCAGCCAGCGCTCGAGTTTCGCGCTGAAATTCCGATGATACTCAGCGCCGATTTCCAGCGTCCACGGCCTCGGATGGGCCGCCAGCCACTTGATTCGCAAGCGAAAAGGAGCGCGTTCATTCTGAACGCTGTTTCCGGCGGACATCCTGTCCGCCGAAACCTACCCGCCGGACAGAATGTCCGGCGGAGACAGTCGGCAGAATGCCGACGCTCCTCTGCTCATTTCGATTACTTCGCCTGCCCCGTCCAGATCACCTGATAGCCGCGCGCTTCCGCCAGCGGATTCCCGTCCGGCCCTAGCACGAATAGGGCGGTCGCCCAGCCGCTGGCGGTGGCGGCGTCCGGCCCGATCACGGTTACGCCGCAAGGCGGACGCAGGACAGGTTGGCGGGTGACGGGATTCAGAATGTGGCTTGCGAGTTTGTCGCCCTCGCGGCGGTTCCATTGGTGGTAGTTGCCGCTGGTGGCCATTGCCTGGTTCGAGAGCGTGATCACTTCGCCAGCGGCCGGGTTGCCGGGATCGGGGCTTTCGATCATCACCGGCCATTTGCCCTCACCCGCACGCACCTCGCCGGCGAGCGAGAAGACGTGACGATGGATCCCCCGCCGTTTCAGGCGTTCGCAGACCGCGTCCACGGCGATTCCCTTGCCCAGTGACGAGAGGTCCACGCCCTTGCCTCCCGGTCCGAATTCAGCGGCGGTTAGATCGGCCAGCATCCGGTGGTCGAAGGCACCGTGGCTTTCCCGTTGCAGGGCTTCGGCCATTTTCAATACCTTCGTCAAATCCGGACTCGCCGCTTCCCCGCGGTTGTAGCGGCTGAGATCCGAGCCCGGACGCCAGGTGCTGAGGACCTGCTCCCAATGCTCCAGCTCTTCCGAGATCTCCGCGTGCACCGACTGCCGCTCCCATTTCCCCTCGGCGAGCAGTTTCCACTCACAACCCATCGCCCGGCCGGTGAGCATGGCGGGAGCTGCGCGGTGTTTGAACCCGATCATCGTTAGAACGATGGCCGCGCCGGCGAGGATGGCCCAGCGTTTCATGAGATCCAGAATGAGAGCCACCCGACCAGCACCACCCCGCCGGCGATGCTGTCGCGGCGGGTCCAGCGGCCGGGCGAGCTGGCCAGGAATTTAAGAACCGCCCCGGTCGGGCAGCCGTAGTGGCAATACGCCTGTGGTAGAAAGACCGAGGCCAGCAAGCCACCGGCGAAGATGAGCACCGGCACCAGGGCGATGAATCCCGCGCTCCAGACCTCGAACGGCTCCGCATCGGCAAACGGAAATCCGACGCCCAGGAACGCCAGCAACCACAACAACCCGAGCGTGAGCCACGGCATCCCGGCGAGCACGCGGTGCAGCGCCGGCGGTAGCACGAAGCGACGGCGACGCAGATTTCCTAACAATTGCTGGGCCGCTCCGTGGGCGCAGAGTTGCGAGCAATAGACATTCTTACCGAAGGCGGCGGGCACCAGCACGGCTGCAAATGTTAGGGCGAGCAGCGGCAGGGCGGAGCCCGCCACCGAGCCGCGCATGGCGGACTTGATCCATTGGTCCTGTCCGGTCATCAGGCCGAGCCACAGCCCGCCTAACACAACCGTGATCACCGCGAAAAGGGTGCGCGCCCGCTTGTTCCCGCGCCAACGGCCGAAGCCCAGCCACAGGCCAAGCGCGATCCAAGCCAGCGCCGCTCCTTCGCGGATGCCGAGTGCCGGCCGCGCCACCGGCTCGGGGGCGAAATGGCGGCGGAGCACTTCGCGGACGCTTTCCTCCACGGCTTCGGCGGTCCGGCTGGCCCCGCTGGTCATGAGCGTGGTGCCCGGTTCGAGTTTTGAAAATCCGCGGGCTTTCATCCCTTTGAACGGACCGTCAAAAGCCAGCGTGTCCCTGACATCGGAGGTGTGAGGTTCGTTGTCGCGGCTGCCCGCCATGGCCACGCCGACGATGGTTTCCCCGGAGGGATCGAGGGCCAGCAGCACATCGGACGGCCCCTGGAATCCCCTCACCGCCACGCCCATGCGGCTGGAGCGCAGCAGCGTGCCAAGCGGCTTGCCGCCGCCATCGAACACCTGTTCACCGGATAGAGTCGCGGCGCCTGGAAACAACTTTTTAACAGCCTCTATCGGAATTTCTCCGGGAAACCATTCGTCCATGCCCTTCGCGCCGAAGCGTGCCGCCACTCCCCTGGCCATCGCCTCGCTGGTGAGCGAGGCGCCGCTGACGATCACCGGCTTTCCGGGGAGGCCGAGGGCCGATTGGTTGCGGCCGTTCCATTGGTTGAAAAATCCGGCATCTTTCACGACCACGGCGACATGCCCCGAGGTGTCCGCGCTTTCCAGCAGGGTCACACCCACCACGCTGCGGCGGGCATCGAAGACGATCAGAAGATTCGATGGTCCGGCATAACCGATGATGCTCCGGGCGGCCGGATTCGTCTGCGCCGCCCAGCCGATGGGCTCGCCGTTGGCATCAAGCACCGGCGACACCCGGTCGTCGCCTTCCGGCGGACCGTTGGCGGCCGCGTTCGGAAGCCAGGTCTTCACCATGGCGAGCGCCCGGGTGGAATCGAGGCGCTCCGCCCGGCCAGCGTCCCGCCGCTGCGTGACGAGGTGCAGGCAAAGGAAGGCGGCTGCTAGAAGCCCCAGGCGATAGGCGGTGAGAGCCAGCCGCTTCCCACGCCGGCGAAGGTCAGCGGTTGGAGACGGCACCCTCGGCGATGGACTTGCGCAACTCATCGATGGATTCGAAGCGCTTCTGCCCGGGCGCGCGCCACAGGATTTTTACTTCGTCGAGGTGATCCTCGTAAACATCCCGCGGTTTGCAATCGTGAAGCTTGCAGATGGCCGCCGCGCGTCCCACCGCCACGCCCATCATGCCGATGGTTTTCATCACGCGGATGGTGCCGAGCGCCTCGCGGTTGACGCTGATGTTTCTGCCGGCCATGAAGAGGTTCGGCACGTTGCGCGAATAGAAACAACGGTAGGGAATCGGATAGCCGATCTTCTTGTCCACGGCGAAGCGGTGGATGGCCTTCGAAATAAACGGACGCTCCGGAGTGGCCTTGGTGAAAACCGGATGCGGCACGTGCAGGTCGATCGACCAGGTGGTGAGCACGCAGCCATCCGGGAATTCCTTCTTCGCATCGATGTCCTTGTCGGAGAGGATCACATCACCTAACAACTGCTGCGTCTCGCGGGTTCCGCCGACATAGGCGAGCCAGTCGAGACGGGCGTTCTTGTGCTGCTGCGGATCGCGCGCGGCGTAGGCGCCGTGGTTCTTGATGGCGTTCCAACCGCTGTAGGAGGCGAGTAAATTCCAGTCGCGGGTTTGTTCGAGTTCCCTGACCGGGTGGGCGTCGAAGCCGCTCTCCCAGAACCATTCGGCGTGGTTGCGCTGGGGATAGGGAAAGCCGGATTCATCGAGCTTGATCATCCACGGTTCCTCGCGGAAACCGGAAGGCACGTCCGTGTTTTTCCACATCCACATGTTGCTCATGCCCATGCGGCCCTTGTCCGGCATCACCAGATCGGCTCCCGCCCATTGGCCGATGAAGCCGTGGCCGGTGCAATCGGCGAAGAGCGTGCCGCTCACCCGCTTGAGCTTGCCTGTCTTCACTTCCAACAGTTTCACTGCGGCGATTTCCTTCCCTTTCATCTCAAGCCCATAGGCATGACGACCTAACAAAAGCGTGATGTTTTTCTCCGCCTGGATGACCTGGAGCTTCTTGTCATCCACGAACTGTTCCGGCGAGGCGGGTGAGGATTTCGCCTTGTCCTCGATCTCGCGGATGATGTCCGCCATCAGGTATTCGCTGGGCGGCAGATCGCCCTTCGCCCAGACGCGGATTTCGGACGAACCGTTGCCACCGAGCACCTCGCGGTTCTGGATCAGCGCCACCTTGCAGCCCATTCGCGCGGCGGAAATGGCCGCGCCAAGGCCGCCGTAGCCGCCGCCGATGACAACGAGATCGTAGTTGCCGGCATCCTCAATAGCGGCGGGCGCACCGGGGATTTTC
>JAIFNK010000090.1:9918-12778 GCA_020047775.1 Akkermansia sp.
GCGGGCGCACCGGGGATTTTCGAAACAATGCGATCTTCCAACAGAAATTTCCCGGGTGGGACGAACGCCGTGTCGTTGCTCAGCAAAACCGCATCGACCCGGCCGTTGTAGCCGGAGAGATCCTTGAGCGAGAGCGTGGACTTTCCTTTTTCCAGAGCAACTGAACCCGCCTCCTGCCAGTCCCAGACGGGCTTGCCGGATCCGAGTTCGCCGCCGAGCGGCTTGCCGTTGACCGCGATAGCAAACCGTCCCGCGCCGCCGGGGCGGCCGAGCGCTTCGGACCAGTCGAGGGTGCGAACCCAGACTTTGTAGGAGCCGCTTTCAGGCACCTCGATGTCGGTCTCCGCGTCCGTGACCGGTTCGCCGAGGCCGTGCGCGATGAGGTAGGGCGAGCCCATCGTTTCGATGAACTGGGTATCGACCTGCCAACCGCCCTTGCGGGGGAATTGTTCCGCTTCGAGCAGCAGGGTGACCGGGGCCGCTTGGAGGAGTGCCGCCCCCAGCGAGCAGGCGGCCAAGGTGAGATTGAGAGGAAATTTCATGGGTTGGACCGCACCTATACGCCGGGGAATCGGCGGATCTTCAACGAAGAACTGCGAATCGGGATGCACCCCGCCACGGCCCAGGCCCGCACGATTACCGACAGTCCACAGCATCCAAACGCTTTACACCATGGGGTCGCAGGCTTTTGAATCCTCTTCCTGCGTTTGTAGTTCCGCCTTCAGGCGGTTCTTCACACGCTCCGCACCCGAAGACCGCCTGAAGGCGGGATTACCAACGAAGAAAATCATGTCACTGACCATCAAACCTAAATCCGATTGCACCTTCGACCAAATCTCGCTGGGCGAAGTCATGCTCCGTCTCGATCCCGGCGAGGGCCGCATCCGCACCGCCCGCCACTTCGCCGCCTGGGAAGGCGGCGGCGAGTATAACACCTCCCGCGGCTTGCGGAAATGCTTCGGCTACAAAACCGCCGTGGTTACCGCGTTCGTCGATAACGAGGTCGGCCACCTCATCGAGGACTTCATCATGCAGGGTGGCGTGGCCACGGATTTCATCCAATGGCGCGAGGACGACGGCATCGGCCGCAACGTGCGCAACGGCCTGAATTTCACCGAGCGCGGCTTCGGAGTGCGCGGCGCGGTGGGCAATCCCGACCGCGGCAACACCGCCGCCTCGCAACTCAAGCCGGGCGACGTCGATTGGGACCACATCTTCGGCAAACTCGGCGTGCGCTGGTTCCACACCGGCGGCATCTACGCCGCTCTCTCCGAATCCACCGCCGCGCTGACCATCGAGGCGGTGAAAGCCGCTAACAAATACGGCACCGTCGTTTCCTACGATCTCAACTACCGCCCGTCGCTCTGGAAAACCATCGGCGGCCTCGCGAAAGCCCAGGAAGTGAACCGCGAGATCGCGAAATATGTCGATGTCATGATCGGCAACGAAGAGGACTTCACCGCCTCGCTCGGCTTCGAGGTCAAGGGCGTGGATCACAACATTTCCGCCATCGAGCTGGATGCCTTCAAGGCGATGATCGAGACGGCGGTGACGGAATTCCCTAACTTCAAGGTCGCCGCCACCACCCTGCGCGGCGTGAAAACCGCGACCGTCAACGACTGGTCCGCCATCCTCTGGCACGACGGGAAATTCCACGAATCCCGCAAGTACCCCGACCTCGAAATCCTCGACCGCGTCGGCGGCGGCGACTCGTTCGCATCCGGTGTGCAGTTCGGTTTCATGGAGTTCAACGACGCGCAAAAAGCCGTGGAATACGGAGCCGCCCACGGCGCGCTCGCCTCCACCACCCCCGGCGACACCTCGATGGCCACGCGCAAGGAGGTCGAAAAACAAATCGGCGGCGGCGGCGCGCGCGTGGTGCGCTGAGCGCGGTCATATCTGGAAATCGACGCTTCTAAAACGAGTCCGCCAAGTCACGGCGGGCTCGTTTTTTTGGTGCCCGGGGACCTGGAGATTAGACCGGTGATGGGCAAAAAGTCGGTTTTCAGCCGTCAGGCGACCGAGCGGATGGATCTGCAAATCATGGAAGTAAGGATCGAACTTGAAACATCGCCCTCATGGCCGATTGGCTTGGAGGTGGATCTGGAGATCGGCGCCTTAGCTCAACCGCCCTTATGGAGATTCCTCCGCCGAGAGCTTTCGCAGCTTGTCGAGATACGCGTTCTTAGGACGCGGTTTCACCGGGCGCGGCTCCTCGGCTAACATGCCGGTGAGACGTTGTTTGCTCCCGCCGATGAGTTCCTCAATGAGATCCGCCTCCGGCAGGTTTTTCCAATACCGCTTGGGCATTTCCGCCTGCATCGCCTTCACCTTGAGCCGCGCGGGGTTGAAGATATTCCGGTAGTAAGTGCGCCACGCCGCCTCGAGCGCGTCGGGGTTTTCCACCGGATTGTTGGGGATTCCGGGAGTGAACGTGAGCTCCCCGCCGTTCCAATGCACGCAGCCTTTCGGCGTGAAGATGCTCCAGTCCATGTTGGCGAAGCGCTTTTTGAAAAACGGCGCGCCGGCCTCGACGATGAAATGATCCGGCTCGAACCACGCCGCGTAGCGCTCGCGGCCGTCGTGCTCGTCGATCAGCTTGAAGCGCACGAACGCGTGCATCTTGTGAATCTCGCGGCGCACGTTTTTTTCCAGATTCCGCGCCGCCGCCATGTCGGGATCACTCGCGATCGCCATCAAATGCCGTTCGCCGCCGCGGACGACGCGCCACAGGATCCGATAGAGCAGCGCCCACCGCCCCGGCTCGCGGTGGCAAGCGACGGATTGCGCCAGTTCGACAAACGCCGCCGGCACTTTCAGCCGTGCCGATGCCGGTGGCTCCTCGCGAACGAACGAGGAA
>JAIFNK010000288.1 GCA_020047775.1 Akkermansia sp.
GCCACAATGAGTGGTGCCCACCAGCGATGAAGCATCTACATATTGATGCTGAACATCGAAATTGCTACAAATCCGACAGGCTGCTAGGGGATGATCAGTCGGACCGCTTCTTTTTTGAGGCGGCGGGCTCACGGGGGGCGCGAGGAACGAGCGTTCCTCCTTGTCGTTCGGGTCAGTGGAAACCGGATGGTCCCGCCACAGCCAGCGCATCATTGAGGGAAAATGACGGGCTCAGGGTCACCAGGCGATTCAATCAGGGGCCGGACGGGGATTCGGTAACGGAAATGGGCAAACTCAATTCGCCGGGGATTGGATGGCCGCTGGAGAAAGCACACTTCCCAAGCAGGTGCGCGTGGTTTATCAGGATGCATGTCAGCGAACCCCGTTGTCGTCGCATCGCCAGCCCGCGGTCCCTCGTTGTTGGTGAGGATCTTGATCGGGCTCTTCATCGTTCTCCTCATTCTCGGCGGGCTGTGGTGGTGGCAGAACCGCCCGATCCAGCCGGTGGTGCTGACCGTGCAGGAAAAGGCCGCCGTTGAGGCCAAGGTCGAGGCGATCCAAAAACCCGCCGAGGCGGCCTATGAAAAAGGCGGCAAGGAAATCATCCTCACCGAGCGCGAACTCAACGGCCTGCTGAGCGAGAATACCGATTTCGGAAAATCCCTGAGTTTCCAGCTCGCCCCGAACGCCATCCACGCCCGCGTCGAGACCGACCTCGACCCGGATCTTCCTGTGGTCGGTGGCCGGCATCTCAAAGCCCGCGCGCGGTTTCTCGTCAGCGATGTGCCCGGCAAGGCGGCTTTGATCCTCGACGATCTGACCGTATGGGGCATCTCCCTGCCTAACGATTGGCTCGCCGGCCTCAAGGGGCGTGATTTGTTAGGCGAAATCCTCGGCGGCGGGAACAACGGCAAGGTGCCGGGCGTGGAGGAATTCAAAGTCGAGCCAGGGCGGTTGATCATCCGCCTGAAGGAGTAAGGGGCGGGAGGTCTTATCCCGCCTTCCGCATGGACGAGACGTCCATGCCCCTTAGCTCACCCAGCGAGCACGCCGTCCAACCATGTGATCATCTTCCTCCGGTAGGCGCCGTCGTCGTCGGACAGCGCGGTGCCGTGACGGCCGGATTTCACCTCGAAAAACGTCTTCGGCTCCCGGGCCGCTTCGAAAAGCTGCCGTCCCTGGGACACCGGCACCACTTCGTCGCGGGTGCCGTGCACGACCAGCAGCGGCACGGGGGTTAGTTTTTTCACGAAATCCTTGGGCGCGAGTTCGTCGGTGACGAGGCTGGCACCGAGCTGGCCGCCGATGATGCGGGCCATCGCCTGATAGGAGGCGAAAGCGCCGTCGATGACGATCGCGCGCAGTCCCTTGACCGGGCTCTCGCCGAGGGCGGTTACGGACTGTGCTCCGCCAAGACTGTGGCCGTAGGAAACGATTCGCGTGGCGTCGATGTCGGGGCGTTTGAGAGCGTAGGCGAAGGCGGCCTTCACGTCGTCGATCATGCCGCGGCGGTCCACGGTGCCGCCGGATTTCCCGAAGCCGCGGTAGTCGTAGATGATGACATTGTAGCTGGCCTCGGCGAGCCAGGCGCAGAAGCCGAGGTGGTAGCTGATGGATCCCGCGTTGCCGTGGGAGAAGACGACGGTGCCCTTGGCGGTCTTGGCGGCTTTGCCTTTGGCCGGGATGAACCAGCCGTGCAGCGGGGTGCCGTCGCCGGACTTGAAATCGATGCGCTCGAATTTGAGCCCCCATTCGGCCGGGGTGGACGGTTCATCGCGGGTGGGGAAATAGAACAGCTGGTTGCCGCCGTTCTTGCCGACCATTCCCTGGGCGAGCCGGGAAAGGTCGCCGTTGGGATCCTGGAGAAGCGCGCGAATGCCGTCGGCGGTGACGGGTGGCGCGGCGTCCTGGGCGGAAGCCACGGCGGACGCGGCAAGGCAGAGACCGAAAATGCGGGATTGCATGGTGGCTAAATCGACACCCGGACCGGGATTTGTCGAGCGACAATTCAACTTGTGAGGGAGGCTTGCATTGCGTTCCCTCGAATCATGAAAAACTGCTGCGGCATGATTCTATCCTTGCTGATGCCGCTGGCCTGTCCGGCTGCGGAAATCGTGGCGTGGAAGGTGCCGTTGTCCCGCTTTGTCGACCGAGGACTGGAAGCGGAGGGGATCGTCCGCTGCAAATCCGCGCCGGAAGCTTCTCCGTTTTTCAAGGAGTGGGATGAGCTGTGGGATCTGAAGGACGCGATGCTTCATATGCCGGGCAATCAAGAGATGTTGTTGGATTGGCTGGTGTGGGATGCGACCTCGGAGCAGCTTGTCGCCAAGGGGAGTTGGAGTGACATCTGCACAATTCACGAAATTCTCCGACCGGGCGATATGCCGGTATCGCTTCATCTGAAGTTAGAAATTCACCAGGTGGCGGCGAATGGTGCGGCGTTGGGTGGCAACTCCAAGGCGATTTCCGAAATGTCGATCCGGGTTCGATCCGGGCAAAATTACACCGCAAGCTGGAGCGGGAGCGGCAGTTCCATCACAGCGGATATCGCGGCGACTTTGGATGAATCCGACCACGTTGCCGACATTCAATTGAGTCTTTCCGCCGAGGTGCCTGAACAGCCCCGCTTGAAAGTGGATACCGCGTTTACTCTGAAAACCGATAATTCGCTGTGGTTGGCACGGGACTTTGATGGCAAGGCGGGGCTGGATCTCAAGGCAACCTGCCAGATGGAATCGATAAACGGCATTCCCATTCTTGAGCGGGTGATGATTCAAACAGCAAAAGGCACCCGATCCTTGATATCCCGCTGGGAGCGACAAAATGCCTACCCCACCTTGGTCGAACGGGGCGGATGGAAGGTGCGCTGCAAGTTGAGCCCAGCGTCACTGACGGAGTTTCTATCACAAGAACCGGAGGATGAGATTGTGGATCCGTTCGCCGAGTCTGTGTTTCCGAAAGCTCATGTGGCGTTGCCACGTGTAGCGTCGGTAAAGCCGCCATCGCATCTATGGCTAGAGCTGGATCATGAACTGCTCGATGCCTCAGAATGGCTGCGCAAGATACTGCCAAACACGGACTTTGTTGGAAGTTTCGCAGGATACGATCCCATCGAGGAGGCCCTACATTTTTACTCCCCGAAACAAGAACCGGCCGACGCCGTGGCCGCGATGTTTGCAATTCTCTATTGTGGAGGAAGGCCGGGTGGCGTCGTCGCGACCCTCGATGGAATCGGTCAAACGCGGCTTGTTTCAAAATCCGGGCAGAAATCCAGCCTTTCTCGGATAGCAGGCGAAAAGTCGGTTCAGAGATTGCTTGAAATTGAACCAACCATCGGGGAAACGGGAGATATGATCGACATGGGTTTGTTTTACGAAGACCTGACAGATGTGAAGAGCAAAATTCGATTGATCTCTTTCAACACGCTTGTGCAAGGGAAACAGTTGGAATTGCTTTCCGGCAAAGCATCCGGTGGAGCGGAACGATCGCTACGTATTAGGGGCGATATCTTGCTGCTATCGCCCGAAAATCAGGAGTGAGGTTACCCAATCAATCCCATCTTCGGATAACTCGTGCCGAGGATGGGCTTGAGGTTCTGGGCCTTGAGCCAGTCGGATAGAACGGAGCCGTAAACACTGCGAAAATCGACGGTGTGCTGGATATCGCCTTCCGACAGGTCGGTGAGGCTCGGGTGGGAGCCGTGCAGGCCGCCCTTGATGCCGGGGCCGGCGAGGAAGAGGCAGGACGCCTTGCCGTGGTCGGTGCCGGCACTGGCGTTTTCCGCGACGCGGCGGCCGAACTCGGAGAAGGTCATGAGCACGACGCGCTTGTCGTTCCCCTGTTCCTTGAGGTCGGCGAAGAAGGATTTCAATCCGCTGTCGAGCTGGCCTAGCAGACGGTCGTGGGAGTTGACCTGCTGGTTGTGGGTGTCGAAACCGCCGTGGCTGACGTAGTAGACGCGGGTCGGCATGCCGCCGGCGATCATGCGGGCGACCAGGTTGAGATTGCGGGCAAGCGGAGTGCCTTCGTAGCGGACGCTGGTTTTGTGTTTGGCGGCGAGTTCGAGGATTTTTTTCGAACTGACGCGGGCGTCGAGCGCGACGCGTTCGAGGAAGGCGAGATTGCCCTCGCCGGTGATGCCGCCGGTTTTTCCGCCGGCGGGCATGGCGATGGAGCCGCCGTCGCTTGGGGGATCCTCGTCGTGGTCGGCGGTGTCGGGTTTGTTGAGATCGGCGAAAAACTCCTCGGCCTGGGCCTTTTCGCCGCCGCCGTGGATCCAGCGGTACAGCTCGGGGGAATTGAGGCAGACGCCGGGGTTTTTCACCGCGCCGAAGCTCTCGGGCTGGGTCTTGTTGAAGCTGATGCCGACGGTGGGATCCGCGCCGGGGCAGGCGTTGTCGAAGTAGCGGCCGAGCCAACCGGTGGCCGAGCGGTTGTTCGTGTCGGCGGTCTCCCAGATGGAGGTGGAGACGAAGTGGGAGCGGTTAGGATTCGGATAGCCGACGCCTTGGACGATGCCGAGGTCGCCTTCCTTGAACAGCGAGCCGAGGAAGGGCATGGCGGCATTCAGGCCGACGTGGTCGTCGAGCCGGATGATTTCCTTTTCCTTTTTCGCGAGGCGCGGGCGGGCCTTGTGATAGGCGTCGTCGCCGAAGGGGACGAGCGTGTTGAGCCCGTCGTTTCCGCCTGCGAGCTGGAGCACGACGAGGATGGTGTCGTCCTTGCCGGTGACCGGCTGGATGGCGAGGTCGCGGGCACCTTCATGGAGCTGGCCGAAGGTGCGCTCGATGAACATCGGGACGGTCCAGGTGGCGGATGCGCCAAGCACGGTGGAACGGAGGAAGTCGCGGCGTGTTTTCATGATTTCAAGTGAGTTGATAGTAGGGAGTGCTGAGCATGAGGTGGCAGAGCTCCGCGGTTTCCTTGTTGGTGAAAACCACTCCTTTTTTGGAGGTGGCGTATTCGACGAACGAGCCGCGGGCCTTGTCGGGCAGCGGGCTTTGGAAAAAGCGGAACATCAGGGATTCCACCAGATCGGATGGGTTCTCGCGGAGTGGCCGGGGGGCGATTTTTTCGTAGTCCGGGCCTTGCCAGCCGCGTCCCATGCGCATCGGGCCGGGGGCCATGCCCGGGGTTTTCATCTGTTCGCCGCCCATTTTGTTGTCCATTTCACCGGCACCCTTGGTGAGGAATCCGGCGAGGTTGTAGCGGGTGAGCAGGGTGTTGGTGTTGATCCAGGCCTGGCCCCAGTCCCAACCGGCGACGTTGGGCGGCATGAAGAGAACCTGGCCTAACTGCTGCTCGGCGTTGATCGGGAACCCGGTGGGTGGATCGCTGATTTCGAGCTGCTTGAGCAGCGCCACGAGGTATTGGATGGGGGATTTGATTTGCGAGCGGATGGATGCCTCGGCGTAGAACTCCTTGGACAGGAAAATTTCGCGGAGCAGCGGGCCGGTTTGGAAACCGGCTTTCTGGAAGCTGTCGGCCAGGGCATCGAGCGCGGATTCCGACGGGTTTTCGTAAACGAAGAACTCCCACAGCTTCTTCGCCATGAAACGGGCGGCTTCCTTTTTCTCGAAGATGAGATTGATGACATCCTCGCCGTCGAACGGGCCGGTCTTGCCGAAGATCGTCTTGTCCGTGGGGTCCCACTGGCGCGCGAAGTGCACGACTTTGCCGGTGGCTGGATTCAAGGTGTAGCCGGTGAACGCGCGTGCGGCTTCGCGCACGTCCTGCTCGGTGTAGCAGCCCTCGCCGAGCGTGAAGAGTTCCATGACCTCGCGGGCGAAGTTCTCGTTGGGCATGCCTTTTTTCGAGCTCTGGGTGTCGAGATAGAGCATCATCGCCGGGTCCATGAGGATGGCCTGGGTGAGGTCCTTGAAACTGCCGAAAGCACTTTGGCGGAAGAGCTCGTTCTGCAACATCATCAGCACCGGCTGTTTCACCTTCTGGATCGATGTGGCGAAATGGTCATGCCAGAAAAGCGTCATTTTCTCGCGCAGGGGCGCCTCGGTCTTGAGCATCCGGCGGAACCACCAGGCCTGCCCTTCGAGAGCGTGCTGGCGGTTGACCTGTTGGATGGCCTGGAATGCCTCGCGTCTTTTTTGCTCCGCCTCTTCGGGGGAAAGTCCGCTCATCGACTTCCGGGTGTCGCGGAATTGCTCGCGGCGCGCTTTCATTTCCGCAATCGCCTGATCGGCGGTGCTCCAGGCCGGGAGCGGGAAGGCGTCCATCGGCTCGGTGGGTGCGATCAGGGAATCCACCGCTTTCACGCGACCCAAGGCGTGGAAGGCCTTGATTTGGGATGGGCTGCCGCCGAAGCCCGCACGATTCAGGAGGTGCGCGGCCTCAAAGATGGTCCAGGTTTCTTCAGCTCGTGGTAGCATGGATTGGAAAACCCTGCCCTGGGACGGAAGTTGCTTGAAAAATAGCGACTGTCTTTCAGCCAACGCCCGTGATTCATTCCCGCCATGCATTTGCCCGACTTGACTCCCGAACTCCTCTCCCCGGCGGGGAACTGGGACTGTGCCCGCGCGGCGGTGGCGGCCGGGGCCGATGCCATCTATTTCGGCCTGCCTAAGTTCAACGCCCGGCTGCGCGCGGACAATTTCATCGAGGCGGATCTGGAGGAACTCATGGAATACCTGCACCGCCACGGCGTGAAGGGATTCGTGACCATGAACACGCTCATTTTCACCAGCGAAATGAAGGCCGCCGAGCAGCAACTCCGCCGCATCGCCGCCGCCGGGGTGGATGCGTTGATCATCCAGGACCTCGGGCTGGCGAAGCTCGCCCGCATGGTCGCCCCGGAGGTCGAGCTGCATGCTTCGACCCAGATGACCATCACTTCGCCGGAGGGCCTCGCCTTCGTCGAGTCCCTATTCCCGCTGGAACGCGCCGTCCTGGCCCGCGAGCTTTCGATCAAGGAAATCGAGCGGTTTCACGCCTCGTCCGTGAAAACGAAGACGCCGCTCGAAGTTTTCTGCCACGGAGCCCTCTGCGTCGCCTACTCCGGCCAATGCCTCACCAGCGAGTCGCTCGGCCAGCGCAGCGCCAACCGCGGCGAATGCGCCCAAGCCTGCCGCATGCCTTATGAAATCGTCGTCGATGGCGAAACCCGCGAACTCGGTGCGGTCCGTTATTTGCTCAGCCCGCAGGACCTCGCCGCCGTCGATCTCGTCCCGGACCTCGTGCGTGCCGGGGTGAAATCCTTCAAGATCGAAGGCCGCCTCAAGTCGCCCGAATACGTCGCCGCCGTCACCCGCGTCTATCGGAAGGCCCTCGACGCCGCCGTGGCGGCGGTTTCCAACCGCCAAGCCTCTGAATCCCCTATCACCCCGTCCGACCGCTACGCCCTGGAAATGACCTTCTCCCGCGGCCTCAGCACCGGTTGGTTCGCCGGCGCCAACCACCCGTATCTCACCCATGGGAAATTCGGCAAGAAGCGTGGTCCGCTGCTCGGCACCATCACCGATTGCGGCCCCGGCTGGATCCGTCTTGGCGAACTAACCGGCGTACCCTTCGCAGCCGGGGACGGCGTCGTCTTCGATGCCGGTGAGAACCGCGATCTCGAACAAGGCGCGCGCATCTGGGTCATCGAGGGCGACCGCCTCATTTTCCACCTCACCTACAGCGGCATCAACTTTGATAGAATCAAACCCGGTCACACACTCTACAAAACCTCCGATCCCAAGCTCGACTCCGAACTCCGCCGCTTCTGGCAGAACTCCCGGCCGGCCGAGAAAAAATCCCCGCTCCACCTAACCATCACCGGCAAGTCCGGCGAGCCTCTTCATGTAGCGGCGGTCTGCGACCGTCTGTCTTCCTCCGCGTCCTCCACCCTCCTGCTCGAACCCGCAGCCAAGCACCCGCTTTCCAGCGAAAAACTCGTCGAGCAACTTGGCCGCCTCGGTGATTCCCCGTTCGAACTCGGCACCCTCGACAACCAGCTCGAAGGCGACTGCCACATCGCCGTCTCCGCCCTCAACCAACTCCGCCGCGCCCTGGTCAAACAGTTGGAAGACGCCGCCGCCATCAAGCCGGAACGCCCGAAAATCACCACAACCTATCAGGATCTTCTCCCTTCGACGTTCGATGTTGGAAGTTCGACGTTCGATGTTCCCGCGCTCTCGGTTCTCTGCCGCACCATGGGCCAGGTCACCGCCGCCCTCGAATGTGGCGTGGAAACCCTCTACTGCGACTTCGAAGACCCGCGCCGCTACAAGGAAGCAGTGTCTCTCTTCAAATCCTCAATCCTCAATCCCCAATCCACAATCATCCTCGCCACGCCGCGCATCCTCAAGCCCGGTGAGAACGGTTACCTCAAGCTCATCGAAAAAGCCGCGCCCGACGGTCTGCTGCTCCGCAACCTCGGCGCGCTCCACTACTACAAGGACCGTCACGACCTGAAAAAAATCGGCGATTTCTCCCTCAACGTCGCCAACCCGGTCACCGCGAAGCTCCTGATGGAAAACGCCGCGCTCGACTATCTCACCGTCTCTTACGACCTCAACATCGGCCAGGTCCTCGAACTGCTCCACAGCGCTCCGCCCGAGTGGTTCGAGCTCACGCTGCACCAGCACATGCCGATGTTTCACATGGAGCACTGCGTCTTCTGCACCTTCCTCAGCAGCGGCACCACCTACAAGGATTGCGGCCGCCCATGCGAAACCCACGTCGTCCACCTCCGCGACCGCGTCGGCCAACTTCATCGCCTGCAAGCCGACGTCGGCTGCCGCAACACGCTCTTCAACGGCAAGGCCCAAACCGGAGCCCGCTACTACGAACACCTCCGCAAAACCGGCCTCTCCCGCTTCCGCGTCGAGTTGCTCGACGAGGCGGAGGACGCCGCGAAAACCATCCGCGCCTATCAGGATCTTCTCAGCGGCAAGTCGGACGCCTTCAAACTGCTCGACCAGGTCCAGGCCCTCGAAAAACTCGGCGTCACCGAAGGCACGCTGGCGGAGCTTTGATTGAGAGCGGCTCTCCCTATCGCAGAAAAACATCCGGCCGCAGTCCGAAATACCTGCCTAACGAGACCGCATGACCGGCCGTGATCTTCCTCTCGCCCCGAAGAATCATCGGGCCGAGGGATGCTGACTTCCCGAGGATGCGTGAAAGTCCGGCACCGGAAAGCGAGTGCTCCTCGATCAGATGTTGCAAGAGCGCGGTGCCGCCGAGTTTCGATGGCTTCGCGTTTGCGGTTTCATATTTTGCGATCAGCTCGCACAGGAGATCGAGATAATCATTCTGGTCCGCCGTCATCCGGTCCTCGAAGCCCGCGAAGATGTCGGCGATTTCAACCGTGTTGTGGTAGGTGACATCGTCATGAATCGGGCGCGGTAGAAACATGCCGCAGAGCGAAGCGTAATCCGCCGGCATGGATTGAAAATGGCTGGCTTGTTTCGTTTTCATAGATCCTTCTTCCAAGTGTTTTTGTCGTATTCGGCGTGGGTCATGAAGTCCAAGGTGTAAACCCGCCGCTTGTTGTAGTGGATGGCCACGATGAGGCGGTAATCGTTGCCGCATACGTTGAAGACGGTGACATTGCGCCCGCTGGCGACTTTCACCGGATCGGCGGAAGGATACGTCAGTCGAACATCCCGGATGCTTTCCCAGTCGGCGAGTCTGACCACCGTGATCCAAGCTTCGAGCCATTTGCCCGCCTTGGACTTGGGTGGAGCCGCTTCTCTGAGAAATTTTTCCTTGATGACGTGCAACAGACACAAAATGTATCGATTGGGTCCCGGAGTCAACTGCTTTCTCCCGCTTCCGCGTCGAGCTGCTCGACGAGGCGGAGGACGCCGCGAAAACCATCCGCGCCTATCAGGATTTGCTCAGCGGCAAGTCGGACGCCTTCGAATTGCTCG
>JAIFNK010000298.1 GCA_020047775.1 Akkermansia sp.
CCCTCGGAAGGGATTCGCAACGGCTCCTTTTCCGTTTGTCAATCGACGCGCTGGAAATCGGAAAAATCGCCCGGAAATCCGGATTTTTCTCCTAGCCCGCAGCGGAATCACCTCTACGCTGGCGCAGATGAAAGTGAGCGGGTATCCACCCGCGATTTTCCGACCCACGCATCGATATTCACATGAACCTGACACTCAAAGTATGGCGGCAGTCCGGCCCGAAGGCCCAAGGCAAAATCGAAACGTATGATGCCAAGGACATTCCTTCCGAGGCCTCGTTTCTCGAAATGCTCGACATCGTCAATGAGCGGCTGATCGTCAAAGGGACTGAGCCGATTCATTTCGACCACGATTGCCGCGAGGGCATTTGCGGTTCCTGCTCGTTGACCATCAACGGGATCCCTCACAGCAAGGAGCGCGCAACCGCGACCTGCCAGGTTCACATGCGCAAGTTCAAGGACGGCGATACGATCTGGATCGAGCCGTTCCGCGCCAACCCGTTTCCGCTCGTCCGCGACTTGATCGTGGACCGCACCGCCTTCGACCGGATCATCGCGGCGGGTGGTTACATCGACGTCCGCACGGGTTCCGCTGTCGATGCGAACACGCTGCCGATTCCCAAGCAGGATGCTGACAGCGCCTTCGACGCCGCCGCCTGTATCGGCTGTGGGGCCTGCGTGGCGTCCTGTAAAAACGCGTCCGCCATGTTGTTCGTGGCGGCCAAGGTTTCCCACCTCGGCCATCTGCCGCAAGGCCAGCCGGAGCGCCAGAAGCGCGTGCTGGCGATGGTCCGCCAAATGGATTCCGAGGGATTTGGAAACTGCACCAACCAATACGAGTGCGAGGCGGCTTGTCCCAAGGAAATCAGCGTCGAGCACATCGCCCGCATGAACCGCGACTACGGCGTGGCCGTGCTGGCCGAGCAGTTTGCGTGAAGCGGGTCTTGCGAAGGTGGGAATAGGATCGAGTTTCAATCCTCTCCCAAGGGCATCACCCCAATTCCGAGCATGATCTCCATTCGCGCCATCTCCACCCTCGTTTTTTCCATCACTCTAGCTGCCTGTACCGCCGAGGATAAAAACAAAACCATTATGGAAACCCGCGCCGAAGTCCCCGCCGAGCCCGCTGGAAAGGTTGTCAAGACCGACGAGGAGTGGAAAAAACTCCTCACAGCGGAGCAATACCACATCCTCCGCGAGTCCGGGACGGAGCGGGCGAACGGCGAGGTTTACAAGGAGTTCAAGCACCAGGGCGAGGGGACCTATCACTGCGCCGGCTGCAAGGCGCTGCTCTTCTCATCAAAAGAGAAATTCGACTCCGGCTGTGGCTGGCCTTCGTTCTACGATCCGGCCAAGGCGGAAAACGTGATTCTCAAAAAAGACGTCACCATGGGGATGGCCCGCACCGAAGTGGTCTGCGCGAAATGCGGCGGTCACCTTGGCCACGTCTTCTCGGGTGAAGGTTACAAGACTCCGACGGATCAACGCTACTGCATCAACGGTGGTGGTTTGATTTATGTTCCTGCGAAGGAGCAGCCTGCCAAGTAGAGAAGCCCCGGACCCGGAAAACCACCGCATCCAGCTCACCGATCTCCGCCAGATCCACGACGAGCTGGATGAATCCGTGACACAGGCATTCCTGCCTGTTCTTCCGCTCCCGGCGCGCGCCCTCCGAAGAGGCAGGCAGGAATGCCTACATCACATCGCCGCTCACCCGCTTCGTCGCGATCCTCCGCAAGCTCAGCGGCGGTCACCCGACCAAATGCGCGCCAAGCGAGGGACGGGAGGCGAAGATCTGCGGCTTGATGCCGGTGGCCTTCTCGTATTCCGCGGCAAGCGTCGCAGCGATTTCCGAGGCTTTCCGGGATTCGCAGAGTGTCACGGTGGATCCACCGAAGCCACCGCCGGTCATGCGGGCGCCGATGACGCCGCCGTTGCGGCCGATCTTGCGGGCGATCTCCACCATGATGTCGAGTTCCTTGCACGAGACCTCGAAGTCGTCGCGCAGGGAGTTGTGACTGGCTGCCATCAGCGGGCCGAGCGTTTCAAAATCATTTCTGGCAAGTGCCGCGGCGGCGGAAATGGTGCGGGAAATCTCGCCGACGACGTGGCGGGAGCGGCGGTTGACAGGCTCGCCGAGTTTGTCCCAGTTCGCCTGGACATCGGCGGCGGTGACGTCGCGCCACGAGGACTTGCCGAGGATGGCGAGGCCGTCCTCGGTGTGCTTGCGGCGGATGGCGTAACCACCATCCGATAGTTCGTGGTGCACCATCGTGTTGGAAATGAGGACCGTGAGGTCCGGGTTTTCAAACGGGACGAGCTCGGGCTCGCCGCTCTTGCAGTCGATGAGCACGAGGCGGTTCGGCTTGCCGAAGGTGGAGGCGAACTGGTCCATGATGCCGCAGGGGACATGGGCGAAGTCGTGCTCGGCTTTCTGGCAGAGCAGGGCTTTTTCCCGGGTGTCGAGCACGGTGTCCAGCAGCCCCTCGAGGAAGGTGGCGGTGGCGCACTCGAGCGCGGCGGAGGAGGAAAGACCCGCGCCGCCGGGGACGGAGGAGAGGATGTAGGCGTCGAAGCCCGGGATGTGGTGGCCGCGGTCCTGGAAGCCGCGGATCACGCCGCGCAGGTAGTTCGCCCACTTCGGTTCGGAGGGTTCCTGGAGCTGGGAGAGTTCGAGAATGGCGATTTCCTCGCTGATGGCGGAGGTGATGCGGGCCTGGGTGGTGCCGTTCGCACAGCCGGAGATGACGATGTAGCGGTCGATGGCGAAGGGCATCACAAAGCCGTCGCAATAGTCGATGTGCTCGCCGATCAGGTTGACCCGTCCGGGCGCGGCGGCGGTGATGGTGGCCTTGGAGTGAAAACGATCCGCAAGTCCGGTGGCGGCGTCGGTGACGAGGTCACTGAGGTTTGGGTTGATCTGGAGCATGGGTCTGAGGGATTAAATGGATTCAGCGATTAGAGATTGGTCATGGCGGCGACGATAACTCTCGACCGCCTGGGTCCAGGCGTCGTGCATGCCTTCGGCGGGTCTCAACCACACGGCGCGGTGCATCATGAGAATTGCCGGGGCAAGGTAAAGCAATTCGGAAAGTTCGTTTTTCGAGAGTCCGGCGGGTCCTTCGCTCAGGCACCTTTCGGCGAGTGCCTCATCGGCAGGGGTGATTTCCCCCTGGTCTAAAAGCGAGACGTGCACGCCGTTGACGTAGGGATCGACGACGGCGGCGATGATTCCACGGCGCCCGTCCACATTGGCGTCCAGGGCGGGATCGACAGCGGCGTTCGCGCTGTCGGCGATCTTGATGACGGGCGGGGGATCGAGCTCCTCGGGGGTGGCGAGGATTTTTCGTTTGCGCAGCGCCCGGCCGTAGCGGGAGCGGCTGGTCCAGACGGAAACGGGTGCCGAGAGAACCAAGCCCAGCAGGATCGGTGTCATCCATGCGACGAAGGAGAAATTCATGGGGAGGCCTTTGAGATAATGCGGGCCGTAACCGATCCACAGGGCGATCCCGGTCCAAACGATTCCGAGAATTGTCTGGAAGGCGTGAAAACGGAACGCGTCGCCCCATGAAGTTCCGTCGGTCTCGCGGTTCTGGTTTCCCCAGCCTACCGCGCGGCCGATGATGATGCTCAGCACCATCATCGTATGGGCGGCCATGATGCAGGGGGCCAGCAGCATGGAGACGATGGTTTCCAAGGTCGCGCCGACGACGAGAGGGATGACCCCACCGAAGGAACGGCGGATGCTTCGCGTCAGGATCGCACCGGTGACGGCGAGGATCTTGGGTAGGAATAACAGCAGGAAAATCGCCCCGGTCAGGATGATGCTTTGTTGAATCCCGTCGATGTGGAACCAGCGGGCGGCGTAATTCTCAAATGGCAGCTGGCTCAGGCCGCTGTCATAACGGTCATAGGCGATCCAGGTCCCCAGTGCGAGGAACAAGAACCAAAGCGGGCTGCCGAGATAGGCCATGATGCCCATGAAGAGATGCATCCGCACGGAGAAGGGCAGCTTGCGGGCGAAGATGAGCCAGAGGTGCTGGAGGTTTCCCTGGCACCAGCGGCGGTCGCGGATGAGGTGGTCCACCAGTGTGGGCGGGGCTTCCTCGTAGGTGCCTTCGATGTCCCAGGCGAGCCAGACCTCCCAGCCCTGGGTGACCATCAGCGCGGCCTCCACGAAGTCGTGACTGAGAATGCGCCCGCCGAAAGGCTCGCGGCCGGGCAGGGCGGGAAGCTCGCAGAATTCGGAAAAGGGCCTCACGCGGATCAGCGCGTTATGCCCCCAATAACTGCCGCCGCTGAGCTGCCAGTAGTTGAGCCCGCGGATGAAGAGCGGGCCGTAAAGCCGCATGGCGAATTGTTGGAGCCGGGTGAAAACCGAATTTCCGCGGATCAGCTTGGGCGGTGTCTGGAGGATGCCGAGGCGCGGGTAAGCCTCCATGATCCGCGTCATTTTCACGATGTCCGCACCGTCCATCAGGCTGTCCGCGTCGAGCACGAGCATGGCTTCATAGCCGCCGCCCCAGGTGCGGACGAAGTCGCCGATGTTGCCGGCCTTGCGGTTTTCATTGGTCTTGCGGCGGCGGTAGTAGATGCGGCCGAAGCCGTCGAGCCGGCGGCAGAGATTGGTCCAGGAAGTTTCCTCCATGACCCACAAGTCGAGGTCGCGGGTGTCGCTGAGGATGAAGAAATCGAATGAATCGAGATTCCCGGTCGCTTCGATGGAGCGGTAGATCGCCTCGATGCGGGCGCAGACCTTCACGCTGTCCTCGTTGTAAACCGGGATCACGACGGCGTGGCGTTTGGCAAGCGGGCCGGTTTTTCCTTCCGCGAGTTTGCTGATGCGGACCGACTGCTTGCGGCCTAGCAGCATATTGATCGCGCCGAAGATGGCGTGGAACGAGCCGAGTGTCAGCAGTCCGTTGAGGACCACGAAGATCGCCAGCATCGGGTAGTGGGCCTTTTGATAACCCATTCTCCAGAACAGGTCCGCCAGCCACAGGCTGGCCAGGATGTTCACGATGAGCACGCTGCCGAAAAAAATCGTCCGCCGCAGAATCATGCGGAAACGACCGAAAAACGGCTTGGTCGTATCGCGGGGTGTTAAGTCGGAGTTTTCCATTAGAACAAGAAGAACCAGACGACCAGCCCGATCAGCCCGATCAGCAGTCCGATGAACATGAGCCGGACGATGGGCCGGCGGTCCATGGTTTCCCACCATTGGGCGGCCCCGCTGCCGATGGCGTTGAGCTCGAGTGGTTTGGGAACCATCGTCAACTGGGCAAAGTGCGGGCCGGCGGCGAGGTAGGATTTTTTCATGGCCTCCACGAATTCCGGCGGCCACGGCGCGGGGGTGAGGAAGACGCCCTGCCATTGGCCGGGCATGCCTGCGAGCAGCAACGCGAGGCGGCCGCGCGCGGCGAGGCGGCGGTTTTCCAGGGGCACGTCAAGGACGTCCTGCGTCCACTCCGCGACTTCGGTGAGGGCTTCCTCCATGGCAAGGAAACGCGCGGGTTTTTCCGGTTCGTCCACGCGCCGGGCGGAGGCCCGCCAGAGGATGCCGCGGACGAGCTCGGCGACGAGCAGGCGGTTCCTCAGGCGGAGCGCCTGGAGATAGGCCTCGACGGCGGCATAGGCTTCTTCCCACTCGTTGAGTTCAGACTCACTGAGGGGTCGCAGGGTATCTAAGGAGTGACGCGGTGGACCCATGTTTCGGTGAGGAAATTGTCTCCGCGCTTGAGGCAACAACGAAGCTCGATGGGGCCCACATCCGCCAGCTTGCCGCCTTCCGCGGCAGGGGCGATCTGGAAGGCCACGCGCCAGCGGGACTCAGGCAGTGGCTGGACGGTGACGCCTTGGATTTTCACTTTTTCCGCTCCGGCACCCATCACCTGGATGAGGGGCGTGAGCGGGATTTCGCTGGGTTGGGTGAGGTTGCTGCCCGTGAAATCGACGATGACGGTGCGCTGCTCAGGCTGCCAGTCGTGGACGCCGGAGCGGGTGGCGGTGACACGTCCCTCGGCCATCGACGGGTCCTCGTTGAGCGTCCAATGCTGGCGGTATCTGAATTCGATTCGGTCGCCGGGTTGAGGCGTGCGCGCGGGTTCCCACATGGCCACCATGTTGTCGGACAGCTCGTTGGTGGTGGGAATTTCCATCAGCATTACGCGGCCCGGACCCCAATCTGAAGATGGCTCGACCCACAGCGACGGGCGCTGGTGGTAGGCGGCTTCTCCGTCCTCGTAGGCGCTGAAGCGGCGGTCGCGCTGCAGCAGGCCAAAACCGTCGCATTTTTCCATGTCGAAAAAGCTGAACTCCAGTTTCCCCGTGTCATTGGAAAGTGGCCGCCAGATCCGTTCGCCGGTCCCCATGCGGATGGCAAGTCCGTCCGAATCGTGGACCTCGGGACGGAAATCATCGAAGCGCCGGCGTGAGTTCTCGCCAAACCAGAACATGCTCGACATCGGCGCGATGCCGAGCCGCTGCACCGCCTTGCGGGCGAAGAGCACGGCGTGAACATCGACGACGGTGGTATTGTTGGGGCTGATTTTGAATTGATAGGCACCGGAGTAGGACGGCCCGTCGAGCAGGGCATAGACGACGGCCTCCGGCTGATTGGCTTCCGGCTTGCGCAACCAGAACTCGCGGAAATTCGGGAACTCCTCTTGGGCACCGTCGGCCCCGGTATCCACGGCGATGGCGCGCGAGGAAATGCCGTATTTCTGGTTTTTCCCGAGTGCCCGCCAGTAGCTGGCCCCTTGGAAGGTGATGAGTTCGTCATAAACGTCCGGGTTGTTCAGCGGGGCGTGAAGCCGGAACCCTGCGAAGCCGCCGTCGGCCGGGAGATCACCGTGTTTGCTGATGAGCGGACCGTAATTGAAAAAAGCCTCGGCCAGCCGGATCTTCTGTTGGTGGGTGGTGGTGAACTCGTTGAGCGTCACCGGCTCGCGGTAGAGATAGCCGGGATGGAAGAACATTGCGCGGAACGGCAGTTTTTCCGCAGCCCATAAAGCCTGATCCGGGTTAAACCGAATGTCGCGATACTGGTCGTAGGAAAGATTGTTCATCCACGCCGGCAGGCTGTCGCGATTCGGCGGCACATAAGGTTTGTTCGCCAGGTCGCGTGCCCGGCTCTGGATGCTTTCAAAACCAACGTCCTCGCGCTCCCAAGTTTGGCAAAAGGCGGAAGGCGCTAAAGTTCCCAGCGTTGCTAGCAATATGAAAATCCGTGACACAAGAAGCGTCATACGGTGGTTGCGGGCAGTCCGTCAAGAATGGCGATTTGCAATTCTCGCATGGAAAATCAGCAGCCCTATCCCAAACGGGTCGTCTGGTAAGTCAGAATCCCGTCGAAATCGATGCGATCCGGATCCGCAACCACCCGCTGCGGGTCGAAATCCACGAAAAATCGATCCATCCGGAACCCACAACGGGCAAGCATCGCAAGGAGTTGTCGGTGCTCGATCCACCGGATCGCCTGTCGCGACTCGTGCGTCACCGGAGGGTTTCCCGAGAGGGAATACCGGTGCTCGCGCTCGACGATCTGCCGCTCGTGATCCAGTCGGTGGCGGGTCTCCAACAGTCCGAGCCTGCCGTCTGGCAGCGTGACCTTGTGGTCTTCATACCACTCGTTTTCCGGCAGGTCGCCCAACAGCTCGGCGTAGGGCATGAAGACGGTTAGGTAGAGTCCGCCGCCGGTTTTCAACAGACCGTGCCAATGGCGGAGGGTCGCTTCCGGATCCTGCGCAAGTTGCAGGGTGAACGCCGGTGCCAGCAGCGCGGAGAATTTCCGGCCGTCGGTCCATACCGACATGTCGCCCGCATGCACGACCGGCTGGATGCCCATTTGTTTTGCACGGACGTTTCCCAGCTCCAGCATGTCTTGGGAAAGTTCCAGCCCTTCCACGTCCAGCCCCATTCGTACCAGCGGAAACATCAATCGTCCCGAGCCCGATCCGATTTCCAGCGCCGGTCCGGGGAATTTTTTCAAAAACGCCGCCATCAGTTTCACTTCCGAGCCGTCGTCCTCCGCCTCCCAGAAGGCGTCGTGGAGTTCGGCTTCGAGTGATAAGTAGGGTTGTGACACGCCGCAAACCCTAGGGCTTGCCGTGGACGGACGCCAGTTTTAGACGTATCTAACGATTTGGCGCGGGGGCGCGGTTCATGATTTCACGGCTGTGTTGGACCGCCGTCGCAGCTCTTCGGCTTTCCTTGCGCGGGGGGGAATCCCGCGGTCCGGAGTGATAGGGATTTCCCCGGCTTCAGGCTGCGCTGTAAATGATGATGGCGCTGCTGCCGTATTCGCGGCGCGAGATGATGGTGAAATCCCCGCATTCCGGGGACTTCTGGGTTGAGGAGATTTCGACGATCAGCCAGCCGTCCGTCGCAAGGCGTGGGGGAATGAGTCCGCTTTTCAGGAGGTCCGTGACCTGGTCCTTGTCGCCGTAGAATTTCCAATACGGTGGATCGGCGAAAATGAGATCATAGGTCGCGGTGTCGCGCTGGAGGAAGGGGGTGACGGCGGATTTCACGGCGTGGCCGCCATCGAGGCGGGCCTTGGCCAGGTTTTCATGGATGACGCTGACCGCCTGGCGATGCTCGTCGACAAAGGTGCAGGATTTCGCGCCACGGCTGAGCGCCTCGAGGCCGAGCGCACCGGACCCGGCGAACAGATCGAGCACGCGGGCGTTTTCGACTTTTTCGCCGAGGATCGAGAAGACCGCCTGGCGGACGAAATCGGTGGTCGGTCTGGCGACGGCGGTTGGCACCTTGATGGCGATGCGTCCGGCTTTTCCGGCGATGATTCTCATGGGGATGGTTCAGGGATTCAGGTTGATGACCGGGCCGTCTTTCCCGAGGCGGAGGAAGATCTGGCTGATATTGCCGAATGCCGCCACATCAAAAGCCGCACGCTGTGGAGTGGAGAGTGGAGTGAGCGAGGGTGCGCCTTGAAGCAGCGGAAAACTCCGGCTGGCGATGGCCGCGGCAGATTCAGGTGTGGCGACCACGCGGGCAGCTCCGGCAAGGCGGCCGTCGGCGAGCACTGTGGCGTTGCCTAACAATGATAGGTCGTCGCCAACCATCCGGGCATCCACACAGGAAAGCACGCCGCCGCGCAGGATGCTGACCATGCTGGCTTTGTCGAATTTCGCGTCATGGCCGCCGATGCGTATCGTGGGTGCGACCGCCTCGGCGAGCAAATCGCCCTGCCAGGAGCCGGGAGCGAGGAGCAACCCGCGGAAGCGGGCGTTCGCAACAATCGACTCGGCGGCGGCTTTGCCCTGAAACGGGAGCGCAAACGAAGCGAGCGGCTGGCTTGGCAGCTGGGCTTCGATTTGGAGTGGCAGGCCGCTGAACCCGGCGATTTTGGCAGCAAAGACAAACCGGTAACCGCCGTAAGACAGATCAAGTGGTTTGAGGGAAAGCAGCGGTGAGGTCCAATCCAGTTTGGGCGTCAATTCCGCGACGCCGGGGTGTCCGAACACGGAGATCCCGCCGATGTGCAAGCTGGATTCCGCGGGATTTCCGGAAATGGGGATGGAGCCGCTGGTTTTTGAAATCGCTAGCAGTGTCCGGCCGGATCCTGCATGGATGATTGAGACTGAGGCGTTTTTCAACCGCAGCCAACCGGTCGGCTGTGGCGGTGGGGCCTTGGGTTTTGAATCGACGGCAACCGGAGGCGACGGAGTTGGTTGGGCAACAGATGGCGGTGGTGGCGGGGTTGGCACGACAGGTGGGCCTGTCGCGACGGGCGGTGCGCCGGGCGCATGGGTGGGCGGAGATCCGGCGAGGGAGGAAATCACTTCCAACGGCAGCAGGATTTCCGGTGAGTCGAGTTCGATGTCTCGGACTGCCAGTC
>JAIFNK010000105.1 GCA_020047775.1 Akkermansia sp.
CGGGATCTCGCTGAAAAACGAGTCCGCCACCTTGGTCCACACGTTTTCCTCCTGGATCGCGAAATCCGGATTGTTGTCTCCCGGATTGAACGTCTCGTAATGCGCCTTCCACATCGAGCGCCACCCGCGGCGGCCGACGCTGCCGATCCCGGTGGCCTGCGCATCGGTGAAATTGTAACGCGCCGACCAGTCGATGACCTTGTTCGCCTTGATCTCGGCGAGGCGGGTGCCCTGCGATGGATCAGTCCAGATTTCCACGTGCTCGCGGAATTTGAACATCTTCTGCTTGGTGTAAAGGATCGTGCGACCCGTCGCGTCCGTCACCGTCGCCTGGCTGGCCAGCGCGAGCACTTTGAAGGCAAGCTTGAGCGGATACTGGATGCCGTGGAGCTGGCGGGAAATGTCGTCGGTCGCCGGGATCGATGGGATGGCGGGCGGTGAGTAAGGGTTCGGTGTCTCCATGCAGTGGGTGATATTTCAGATCCGCGACAAAGCCAAGCTTCACGCCAAGCCCGAGAAATTTCTTGCTTTGTTTGAAATTTGGCAAATCTTCAAAGCATGAAGCAAGCCTGCACCGCCACGAGGCTCAAAACTCCCGCGGATTTCCGCAAAGGCGCGGATGTCTTCAAGGCGCTGGGCAATCCCAACCGGCTGCTGATCGTCGATGCGCTCGGCCGGGGCGAGCACTGCGTGGCCGATCTCACGAAACTGGTGGGCTTGGATATTTCCACGGTTTCCAGCCATTTGTCAGTGCTCCGCAGCGTCGGGATCGTCGCCGACGAGCGACGCGGGACGCAGGTGTTCTACTCGCTCAAAAAGCCGTGCGTGCTGAACATCTTCTGCTGCCTCGATGATTTCCACGCGGACAAGGCCTGACAATTTTTGCCCGTTACTTTGAAACTTTCCAAAATCCAAAATTCAAAACCATGAAACAAATCCAGATCCTCGGAACCGGTTGCGCCAAGTGCAACAACCTCACCGCCGTCGCGGAAGCTGCCGCCAAATCGACCGGCGAACCTTACGCGCTGGAAAAAATCACCGACATCCGGCAGATCATGACCTTCGGCGTGATGACCACCCCGGCGCTGGTGATCGACGGGAAGGTGATGGTGGCTGGCAAGGTGCCGTCCATCGATGAAGTCAAACAGATGCTGGTTCCATGAAAACGCCCGTCAAAGTGTTGATCGTGCTCGGTGTGATCGCCGCCGCCGCCGGCATCAGCGTTTTCAAACCGGCACCCGTCTCCTCCGCCGCAACCGCGGTGGTGACGGACGCGAAACTCCCGCGCCTCCTCGACCTCGGCGCGGACAAGTGTGTGCCCTGCAAAATGATGACACCCGTTCTAGCGGAATTGAAAAATCAATACGCGGGCCGGATGACGGTCGAATTCATCGACATCTGGAAGAACCCCGACGCCGGGGAAAAATACGGCGTCGAGATGATTCCCACCCAGATCTTCTTTGATGCGGGGGGCAAGGAGCTCTTCCGCCACACCGGCTTCCTTGGCAAGGAAGAGATTCTCGCCAAGTGGAAGGAACTGGGTGTGCCCATACTCTAACGAGCCATGATCGGGGAACTCTTCACCTACCTGAGCCATGCGGTCGAGGGCGCGCCACAGGTCGCCCTGGGCGCGGCCGTGGTGTGGGGAGTCCTGAGCATTGTCCTCAGTCCCTGCCATCTTGCGAGCATTCCGCTGATCGTCGGATTCATCAGCGAACAGGGACCGGTCACCACGCGCCGGGCGTTCTGGACATCCACGCTGTTTGCGGTCGGCATCCTCGTCACCATCGCGGTGATCGGTGCGCTTACGGCGGCTGCCGGCCGGATGTTAGGCGACGTGGGACGCTATGGGAATTATTTCGTCGCGGCCATCTTTTTCGTGGTCGGCCTGCATTTGCTCGGTGTGATTCCGCTGCCTTTTTCCGGGCCGGGTGCGGTCGGGATCAAGCGCAAGGGAATACTCGCGGCCTTCATTCTGGGACTTGTGTTCGGTGTGGCGCTGGGCCCCTGCACCTTCGCCTACATGGCGCCGATGCTCGCCGTGACCTTCAAGCTCGCCAAGTCCGCGCCAGTGTATGGCGCGGCATTGCTGCTCGCCTACGGCATCGGCCACTGCGCCGTGATCGTGCTGGCAGGCACCTCCACCGAGGTCGTCCAGCGCTTCCTCAACTGGAATGAAAACTCGAACGCGGTCAGCCGGATCAAGGGCGTCTGCGGCGCGCTGGTCGTGCTTGGTGGCTTCTGGATGATTTACACCGCTCCCTAACTCATTTTTCCATGTCCGCATCCACCAAGACAGGTCCAACTCCAGCGGGCCGTTTCCGCATCCTGCTGCCGCTGGCTGCGGGCGTGCTGGCGTGGTGGCTGGCTTATCGGAATCTTGCCGCGTTTGCCGCCTGGTTTACCTATCAGGTCCTGCCGCTGGAAAAGGGCTCGCACCTGGCCGCCGCACTGGAGTTTTTCATTTTTGAAACGCCCAAGGTGTTGATGCTGCTGACGCTGGTCGTGTTCGCCGTGGGCATCATCCGCACGTTTTTCACGCCGGAACGCACCCGGCGGATCCTGGCGGGAAAGAGCGAGTTCATCGGCAATATCCTCGCATCGCTGCTGGGGATCGTCACCCCGTTCTGCTCGTGCTCGGCAGTGCCGCTTTTCATCGGCTTCGTCACCACGGGCGTGCCGTTAGGCGTGACGTTTTCTTTCCTGATCTCCGCGCCGATGGTCAACGAGGTGGCTTTGGTTTTGTTGTTCGGATTGTTCGGCTGGAAATTCGCCGGACTCTATCTCGTCACCGGGCTGATGGTGGCGATGGTCGCCGGTTGGGTGATGGGCCGTCTGAAAATGGAAAAACATGTCGAAGAATGGGTCTTCCAAATTCCCGGCGGCGTGGAAGCTGACACTGGCGCAATGGATTGGCCCGCCCGCATCCGCGCCGGGTGGGATGCGGTCAAGGACATCGTCGGCCGGGTGTGGTTCTATGTCCTGCTAGGCATCGCCGTCGGCGCGGGGATTCACGGCTACGTCCCCGAGAACTTCATGGCCTCGCTGATGGGCCGGGACGCGTGGTGGGCGGTGCCGCTGGCGGTTCTGCTAGGCGTGCCGATGTATTCGAACGCCGCCGGCATCATCCCGGTCGTGCAGGCCCTGCTAGGCAAGGGCGCGGCGCTCGGCACGGTGCTCGCCTTCATGATGTCCGTCATTGCCCTTTCCCTGCCCGAGGCGATCATCTTGAGGAAAGTCCTCAAGCCGCGGCTCATCGCCACCTTTTTCGGAGTGGTGGCGACCGGCATCCTGCTCGTCGGTTATTTGTTCAACGCCATCCTGTCATGAAGCGCAGCATCCTCACCTGGTCCATCGTCGCGGCATTGGCCGGCCTCGCGGTTTACAAACTCAAATTCGCGCCCGTGCCGGTGATCGCCCACACTGTGGTTCGCGCCGAAATCATCTCGGAAGTCATGGGCACCGGCACGCTGGAGGCGCGGGTGAAAACCACCATCAGCCCCCGCATCCAGGAGCGACTGCTAGAGGTGCTGGCCGATCAAGGGGACACGGTCAAAGCCGGCCAACTGCTCGCCCGGTTGGACGACGCGGAATCAAAACAACAAGTCGCCATCGCCGAGGCCACGCTCGCGGCGGCCAGGCAAACGGCGGCGCGGGTGCAAGCCGACCTCGCCCGCTCGGAAGCCGTGCTCACACAAGCGAAACTCGACCATGAACGCATGTCCGGGCTGGTCGCCACACGAGCGGTTTCCCAATCGGATGCGGACAAGTCCGCCGAAGCCCTGCTCGTGGCCGAAGCGGATTTGAGGCGGTCGAACGCGGCCATCGCCGAGTCCGCAGGCCAGATCGTGGTCGCCGAGAAAACCCTGCTGTTCCGCCAGAAACAACTCGCCTTCACCGGGATCCACGCGCCCTACGACGGGCTCGTCATCCGCCGCGACCGCGATGCCGGTGAAATGTTAGTTCCGGGCGCGTCATTGATGCAGATCATCTCGCTCGACGAAATCTGGGTCAGCGCCTGGGTGGATGAAACGGCGATGCCCGCCCTGCGTGCGGACCAACCCGCGCGCATCACGTTTCGCTCGGCACCGACCCGGAGTTTCCCAGGGAAAGTGTCCCGCCTCGGCCGCGAAACCGACCGCGAGACCCGCGAGTTCCTGGTGGATGTGCGGGCCAATGAGTTGCCGGAAAACTGGACCATCGGCCAACGTGCGGAAGTTTTCATCGAAACCGGGCGACAGGCCGACGCGGTCCTGCTGCCCGCGGCTTTCGTCGTTTGGATCGAAGGGCGTGCCGGTGTTTTCATCCACTCGGGCGGCAAGGCGAAGTGGCGTGAAATCACCCCCGGCCTGCGCGGTGCCGACCACTTGTCCGTGACGAAAGGACTGGCCGCCGGTGACCAGGTGCTGCGTCTTCCCGAAGGCCGGAAAGTCGAACTAGCAGACGGCCAGCGCGTCAAACTGCCATGAACCTCGCTGTCCGTGACATCCGCCACAATGCGGGGCGCTTCGCTTTCACCAGCGTGGGCATCGGGCTTCTGCTCATGATCGTCATGGGCATGGGCGGTATCTATCGGGGCCTCATCCACGAGGCCACCTTGCTCGTGGACCGGGTGGGCGCGGACTTGTGGATCGTGCAGGGCAACACCCGCGGCCCGTTCGCGGAAATTTCCCGTGTCCCCGCCAGTTTGGAAGACCGCGCGCGGGCCGTGCCCGGCGTGGCACAAGCGCGGCGTTTTGTTTCCCACACCATCCAGCGGGAGCATGAGGGCAGGCCGCTGCGCATGGTGGTGCAGGGGCTTTCATGGCCGGAGGACCGCGGCGACTGGGTCACGCTCGTCGCGGGGCGCCCGCTGCGGCAGGCGCATTATGAAATGATCGCCGACCAGTCGTTGAATCTGCCGTTAGGAAGCCGCATCCGGCTGGGAAAGGATTTCTATCAAGTCGTGGGCCTCACCCGCGGCATGGTCGGCTCCGGCGGCGACGGACTCACCTTTTTCACCGTCAGCGATGCGATGGCGATCCAGTTCGATCAACCGGGAGAAGCCACACGATTGGACCGCGCCGCACGCCGCGCACGGGTCGAGGCGGTGGATCTGGGCCGGCTTCAGCCGCTGCAGTTGGAGCGTGCGGCCGGGTTGGCCAAGGGGATTCCCGCGCTCGCGCCACCGCAAGTCAGTGCCGTGCTCGTCACGCTGCAACCCGGAGCCGATGTGGCCGCCGTCCGCCGCACGCTGGCGACTTGGCCGGACATCACCGTCTATTCCACCCGGGAAATGAAGGATCTGCTGCTCGCCGGCATGGTGGACAAGGCGAAACGCCAGCTCGGCCTCTTCCGCGTCCTGCTCATCATCATCTCCACCATCATCATCGCCCTCATCATCTACACGCTGACGCTGGATAAAATCCGCGACATCGCCCTGCTCAAGCTCATCGGCGCGCGCAACAGCGTCATCGGCGGACTCATCCTCCAGCAGGCCCTGCTGATGGGAGCGTTCGGATACGGGCTGGCGTGGTGGATCGGCCGTTATGCGTTCCCCAGGTTCCCGCGCCTGGTGCTGATCGATCCGGCGGACCTGGTCAACCTCGCCATCATCGTCGTCTTCATCTCCACCCTCGCCAGCCTGCTAGGGATCTGGAAGGCCATGAACGTGGAACCTAACACCGTCCTCTCCGCATGAACCCTCCACCCGCCGTCGAGGTCACCCGTCTCCGCAAGGTTTATGGCAGCGGCCACACCGAAATCGTCGCCATGCGGGATGCCACGCTGAGCATCGCGCCGGGTGAAATCGTCGGCATGTTCGGTCCCAGCGGCTCGGGCAAATCCACGCTGCTTACCGCGATGGCGCTGATCAATCCGCCGACTTCCGGCCAGATAACAATCGGCGGCATCGCCGTGATGGACGGGCCGCGCGCGCTCGTGGACCTGCGGGCCTTCCGCCGCCAGCACCTCGGGTTTGTGTTTCAAAAAGCCAATCTCATCCCATTTCTAACCGCCTTGGAAAACGTGCAGATCGCGCTGGAAGTGAACGACGTCGCCCCGCGCGCGGCCCGCAAGCGGGCGCTGGAACTGCTGGATTACCTCGGCGTCGGCCCGCGTGCCGGCAATCTCCCCGTCGCCCTCTCCGGCGGCGAGCAACAACGCGTCGCCGTCGCCCGCGCGCTGGCGAACGAACCCGGCCTCATCCTCGCCGACGAACCCACCGCCGCGCTCGATGGTCCGTTAGGGCGGCAGGTCATGGAACTCTTCGCCAAAATCGCCCACGAGAAAAACGCCGGAGTGATCGTCGTCACCCACGATCACCGGACGCTCGATGTGTTTGACCGGATCCTCGATGTCGAGGACGGCATAATTCAAATCCGTGAGGATTCCCAACCCGCGAAATCATGACGGCGTGGACCCAAATGGTTGAGATGAGGCAATTCCAAATGCAGGAATCCCCCTTGCGAATCCGCCCGCGCTAATTTACCAGTTACTACGAATTCGTGAGCCTATTCCGCAAAAAATCATCCACCATCTCAAGGGAATGGATGGAAGACGCGCTGAAGCATCTCTTGGACTGCGACGAGTCCGGACGTGGAGCCACGCTGGAAAGCTTGGCCGGCGCGCTCTCGCACACCCGCAAACATGCTGCGGAAATTCTCGGCCAACTCCGTGGACGCGGACTAGCGGTTGCGGCGGGCGACACCCATCACCTCACTGAAGACGGGCGACTCTACGCCCTGCAGGTGGTGCGCACCCATCGGCTTTACGAAACCTGGCTGGCTTGCACGACCAGCACCCCGGCGGCGGATTGGCACCGCGAGGCGCACAAGGCGGAGCACCATTTGCAAGCGGCGGAGGTCGATTCGATGGCTGATAGGCTGAACAACCCGCGCTTCGACCCACACGGCGATCCGATCCCCACCCGCGACGGGCGCTTGCCGAAACGCGCACTCACGTCGTTGGCTTCATGGACGGATGGAATTGCAGCGCACATCGCCCACATCGAGGATGAACCCGAATCGATTTTCCGCCAGGCCGAGGCGCTCGGATTCGCGCCGGGCACCCGGATCGATGACTCGCGGCATCTAGCAGACGGCTCCATCGAATGCCGGGTGGAGGGCCGTCGGCTCATCATTTCCGCCACAGTCGCCACCCTGATTCATGTGACAGGAGCCGGTCCGGAGGATACCGAGGAAGTCGGCCTCATCCGATTATCGGATCTACCCGTCGGCGGCGATGCGGTGGTGCATGGTCTGGCACCGTCATGCATCGGGCCGGAGCGGCGTCGATTGCTCGATCTTGGTGTGGTTCCCGGCACGCGCATCCGCTGCGAGTTCGCCAGTCCCTTCGGCACGCCGCGGAGTTATGCCATCCGCGGCGCACTCATCGCACTGCGCGACTATCAGGCGGAGCGCATTCTCATCCACCCACCCGGCCCATGAGCGCACCCGATCCGCACATTCCCGGCGAGGCCTGCCTGTCCTGTTCGTCCCGCTTCAGCCAGCTTCGCAAACTCGGCTTGCGCGTCGAAGAAAGCGATTATGTGATCGCTCTCGCTGGAAACCCCAACACGGGAAAAACCACCGTCTTCAACGCCCTCACCGGCCTGCGCATGCACACCGGCAACTGGCCCGGCAAAACCATCAGCCGCGCCGAAGGAGGATTTTCCTACGAGGGGAAAAACTTCAAACTCGTCGATCTTCCCGGCACCTACTCGCTGTTGTCCGCCTCGCCGGATGAAGAAGTGGCCCGCACGTTCCTGCTTTTCGGGCAGCCAGATGTCACCGTGATCGTGGTGGACGCGACCTGCATGGAGCGCAATCTCAATCTCGCCCTGCAAGTGCTGCAAATCACCCGCCGCGCCGTGCTTTGTCTCAACCTGATGGACGAGGCCCGCGCCCACGGCATCCAAGTTGACGTCCGCAACCTCGCCCGCGACCTCGGCATTCCTGTAATTCCCTGCGCCGCCCGCTCCGGCGAGGGCGTCCCGGAACTCATCCGCGAAATCGCCGCCATGGCCAAACTTGTTGATGCTTTGCCACCCCGCCGCCTGCCGCTGGAGATCCCCGGCCTGCGACTCGCGCTCGACCAAACCGAGGCGGATCTAACGAGATGTTTTCCCCGCCTGCCGCAGCCACGCTGGGTCGCGCTGAGGTTGCTGGAAGGTGATCGCGAAATCATGCGGGCCGTCCGCTCCGGTGAAATCGGCACCCTCAACGAACCTGCCGGCACCCCGCTCACCACCTGATGAAATCGCCGGAAGAAGTGCTCAAACACGCCGAGGAACTGCGCTGGCAGCTGCCTCAAAATCTGCATGACCGCATCGCTGAGTCGATCCATGGCGAGGCGGCGCGCATCGCCGGGCGCAGCATCACCCGCAGAGGCGGCAACCGCCGGCTGGCATGGCAGCAAAAGCTCGACCGGATCCTGACCAACCCGTGGACCGCCTTTCCCATCATGGTATCGGTGCTGGGAGCCATCCTGTGGATCACCATCGTCGGGGCCAACGTGCCGTCCGCCATGCTCGCAACGCTGCTGGTGGACCAGGGTCATGCTCTTCTAGCAGACTGGTTCGTCGCCGCAGGGGCTCCGGCCTGGCTCAGGGGGCTGGTGGTGGACGGCATGTATCTAGCCACCGCATGGGTCGTCGCCGTGATGCTGCCGCCCATGGCGATCTTTTTCCCCTGCTTCACCCTGCTGGAGGACTTCGGCTTCCTGCCGCGCGTCGCTTTCAACCTCGACCGGATTTTCCAAAAAGCCGGTGCCCATGGCAAACAGGCGCTGACCATGGCCATGGGGCTCGGCTGCAACGCGGCGGGCGTCGTCGCCACACGCATCATCGACTCGCCGCGCGAACGACTCATCGCCATTCTCACTAACAATTTCTCGCTCTGCAACGGCCGCTGGCCAACCCAGATCCTGATGGCTTCGGTTTTCATCGGCACTCTCGCGCCCAAAGGCTGGGGAAGCTCGATCGCCGCGCTCTCGGTGCTGCTTGTCGCGCTGCTAGGATTTGGCTTCGCCCTGCTCACCTCGTGGATGCTCGCCCGCACCGTCCTGCGTGGGGAGGCCACCAGCTTCAGCCTGGAACTCCCGCCCTACCGACCGCCGAATTTCTGGAGAACCCTCTATAACTCGCTCATCGACCGCACCCTCATCGTGCTTTGGCGCGCCGTGGTTTTCGCCCTTCCCGCCGGAGCCGTCATCTGGCTGTGTGCCAATATCCCGGTGGGTGACGCCAGCTTGGCCGCGTGGTTCATCCATCTCACCGATCCGCTGGCATGGACCATGGGCCTCACAGGCGTCATCCTTCTCGCCTACATTGTGGCCATTCCCGCCAATGAAATCGTCGTGCCCACCATCCTCATGCTCACCGTACTGGTCACCGGCACCAGCGGAGGCGAGGGAGCCGGCGTGATGTTCGAAGCGGACAATGAGACCGTGCGCGCCATTCTCACCGCAGGCGGTTGGACCACCCTAACCGCCGTCTGCCTGATGCTCTTCAGTCTTTGCCACAATCCCTGCTCCACCACGCTTTACACGATCTATCGAGAAACCCGCAGCGTGAAATGGACCGCTGTTTCCGCTTTGCTGCCGCTGGTGATGGGCATTGCACTCTGCGCCATCGTCGCCGCCATCTGGCGCTTTTTGGCCTGAGGCTCGGTGATCTTTCTCAAAATGAATGTCCAAGTAAGTCCGGCTAAGCCCCAATGCCTCTAAGGATTCGCTTGCGGGTGCAACGCCCTCAAGGAGAGGCGATCTCCGAATCGCCTTGCCCATGAGGTGACCATGAAAAGCGCTTCGCTCACCTCATGGGCCCCTCATGGGCTTCGGCGGATCGGAGTCCGCCGCTCCCTGATCCGTAAAGGCATTGGGCTAAGTCCCAACTGGTAAACGGCGGGGCAGTGCGAACGAGATCGCGAAGGTGGCGGCGAGAAAAAGGGACGAGGCGAGCAGGCAGCCGATGATGCCTCCTTCCATACCCCAGCGGACACCTGTTTGATAGAGAAGGCCGGAGAGCAGGGTTCCGGCGAGGCGGCCGCAGGCGTTCGCCATGTAATAGATGCCCACGTTCATCGCCACCTTGTCATGTTCCGCGTAATCGAGGATCAGGAAGGAATGCACCGCGGAATTCAGCGCGAAAACCACCCCGAAGACCATCAGTCCGGAGACGACCACCATGGCCGGATCGAAATGCAAGGCCAGCCCCGCCCCGATGCCCAGGGGAATCAAGGCCAGCACGAAAGCGAGCCAGGTGGCGGCTTTTCCACCGGGATCCTTGCCGCGGAGGATGACCGGAGCGGAGGCCTGGACGATGCCGTAACCGATGACCCACGCCGCCATGAAGCCGCCGGCCTGCCAGAATTTCCAGCCAAGCACGGAGGAGAGGAAAACCGGCAGCGCGATGACGAACCAAACGTCCCGTGCACCGAAGAGAAACAGGCGTGCCACGGATAGAACATTCACTGCGCGATTCGGAGAGAACCACTGGCCGAAGCTGGCCTTGCGTTTCACATCTCCCAGACCGCCGCGCATCAGGGTCACCGCCAGGATGAGCGCGAGGGCCACCACGGCCATGAGCACCATCACCGCCGGTTGGAAACCGACGAGCGAGAGCAGCAGGCTGCCGGCGAAGAAGCCGACGCCTTTGAGCGCGTTCTTACTTCCCGTTAGCAAGGCGACCCAGCGGTAGAGACGGCCTTCCGCATCGCCCGCCACGAGTTTCACGGCGCTCTTGCTGCTCATTTTCGTGAGATCCTTGGCGATGCCGGAGAGCGCTTGGGAGGCCATCACCCAGGCGACGGTCAGCCCGCCGACCGGCATGAACGTCAGCATGCCGAGTGCCAGCAACTGGGTTCCGAGCCCCATGAAAAGCGTGCTCTTGAGGCCGAACCGCGAGGCGAGCATGCCGCCGGTGAGGTTGGTGACGATTCCGAAGAATTCATACAGCAGAAACAACGAGGCGACTTGCAGCGCGCCATAGCCGAGTTGGTAGAAGTAGAACAGCACGAGCATCCGGATGGCTCCGTCCGCCAGCGTGTCCGCCCAGTAGGCGAGCGTGACGACAGCGTAGTTCCGGACGGCTGTGTTCATAACGAAGCGGCGACCATTTGTGCCAGTTCCGCATAGCGGCTGGCGTAGCCCCACTCGTTGTCATACCAGGCGAGGATCTTCACCTGAGTGCCGTTAGTGACCATAGTGGAAGGTGCGTCGATGATGGACGAGCGCGGGTCGTCCTTGTAGTCCACGGACACCAGCGGGCGGGTTTCATAGCCGAGGATGCCCTTGAGCGGACCTTCCGCAGCGGCTTTGAGAAGGGAATTCACCTCGGCCACCGTGGTACCCCGTGAGACTTCGAAGACGCAGTCGGTGAGCGATGCGTTGAGCAGCGGCACGCGCACGGCCACGCCGTCGAGCTTGCCTAGCAGCTCCGGGAAAATCATGCCGATGGCGGTGGCGGAGCCGGTGGATGTCGGAATGAGCGACAGGCTGGAGGCCCGCGCGCGGCGCAAGTCCTTGTGCGGGGTGTCGAGGATGGATTGGGTGTTGGTCATGTTATGGATCGTGGTGATCATGCCATGTTTGATGCCGATGCCTTCGTGGATGACCTTCACCACCGGGGCGAGGCAGTTCGTGGTGCAGGAGGCGGCAGTTAGCAGGTGGTGTTTGTCCGGTTCGTAAAGGTGGTCGTTCACGCCCATGACGATGTTGAGCGCGCCGGATTTCACGGGGGCGGCGACGATGACTTTCTTCACGCCGGCTTTGAAATACGCGTCGAGTTGCTCCGGCGTGCGGAATTTCCCGCTGGCTTCGAGCACGATGTCCACGCCGAGCTCGCCCCACGGGACCTTGGAGAAATCCTTCTCGCTGGTGTGACCGAGCGTTTTTCCGTCGATGAAAACGTGGTCCGCCTCGCCGCGGATTTCGCGCTTCCATCGGCCGTGGACCGAGTCGAACTCGATGAGATGTGCCGAGACGACGCCGTCGCCGCCGGTTTCGTTGAGGTGGACGAATTCGATCTCCGGAAAGTCCCAGCCCGCGCGGAGTGCGAGCCGTCCCATGCGTCCGAAGCCGTTGATGCCGATGCGTTTTTTCATGATTGATTCTATAGTTAGGAAAGCCGGGTGGAGGTTTCAGCGCGTGATCTGAACGGTGACGAAATTGTCACAATACGCCGCCGGAAACGGGTCCGCTGAAAAACCTGCGGCGGAATCGGAGTGAAACGTGGACGAGGCCGATCAAGACAGGCACCTCGATCAAAGGGCCCACCACCGCCGCGAAAGCGACGCCGGACTTGATGCCGAACGTCGCGATGGCCACGGCGATGGCGAGTTCGAAGTTGTTACCCGCGGCGGTGAATGCGAGCGTCGTCGAGCGCGGATAGTCGGCACCGATGCGCTTGGCGAGGAAGAAGCTCGCGAAGAACATGGTCGCGAAATAGATCGTTAGAGGGATGGCGATGCGCACGACATCCAGCGGCAGCGCGACGATGGCGTTCCCCTTGAAGGTGAACATCACGACGATGGTGAAAAGCAGCGCGCAGAGCGTGAGCTTCGAGATGCGCGGGATGAATTTCCCATCATACCAAACTTCGCCTTTCAGCGGGACCAGGATCACGCGGCTGAGGAATCCCGCGGCAAACGGGATGCCCAGATAGATCATCACGCTCCAGAAGACCTCCGACATCGCGATGGGCACGATTTTTCCCTCCAACCCGAAGTACGGGGGTAACACGGTGATGAAGAACCACGCGTAGGCGCTGTATAACAGAATCTGCAGGATGCTGTTGAGGGCGACGAGTCCGGCGGCGTATTCGCGGTTTCCCTTGGCGAGGTCGTTCCAGACGAGCACCATGGCGATGCACGGGGCGATGCCCACCAGGATCAGTCCGACCATGTAGTCCGGGTGGTCGCGCATGAAGGTGAACGCCAGCAGAACCATGAGGGATGGCGCGACGATCCAGTTCTGCACCAGCGCCAGGGTGAGGATGCGGGTGTTGGCAAAAACCTTGGGAAGCTCGGCGTATTTCACCTTCGCGAGCGGTGGATACATCATCAGGATGAGGCCGATGGCGATGGGAAGATTGGTGGAACCCACGGTCATCGGCGCGAAAAACGTTTCGGGATCGGTGATGACGAACTGTGCGAGTGCCACGCCAAGACTCATGGCCATGAAGATCCAGACCGTGAGGTAGCGGTCCGTGAAGGACATGTTTTTGGCGACGGCGTCGGACATGGCAGTGGGATGTTAGTCACAACCGCCAGGTGCGCAGCAGGAGGATTTTCCGCCGATGGCGGGCAGTCCGCAGAGTTCGGGCGCGAGGCACTCGGTGTGTTTGTGGGCGAGCCGGAGGACGACGGCTTCTTTGGCTAGTTCGTGGCCGGTGATGGCGTATTGGGAAATCACGCGGTCCTCGTATTCGATTTCCACGGGGATGGAATCGTCGGGCAGCAACGACTTGGCCTTGGCGAGGATGGACGCCATTTTGCCGGTCTCGATGCGGTGATCGTAGTCTTCGCCCACCCAGATCTGGAGCTGGCAGGTGGTGGTTTCGCGCAGCGTGCCGCCGCAGTCGAGGAAGGTTTTCCGCACGCGGCCGACTTCGGTGACGTGGAAGGAAACCGGCACCGCGCCGCCGTCGGGCAGGGCGATGCGGAAGTGGCGGTCGGTGTGCTCGGTGAGCAGCGATTTGAGTTCGGAGAGTTTCATGGTTTCAGGGATTTGGGGCCGGGGCAGCAGCTGGTCTCGCGAACGGCGAGGCGGGCGAGGGCGCGGGCGGCGTCGGATTTCAGCACGGCGTCATCCGACTCGAAGAACTTTTCCAAAGTGCCGACGAGCTCGCGATACTTCGGCTCAATGCGGAAATAGGTCCATTTTTCGCACTTCTCGCTTTCGAGCAATCCGGCCTTGCGGATGACCTGCACGTGGCTTGAAACCGAGGATTGCGGCATTTCGAGGATGTCCGCGAGTTCACAAACGCAGAGAGGCTCATCCAAGACGAGCCGCACGATCCGCCAGCGAGTCGAGTCGGCGAGGGCTCGCGAAAATGTTACGATGTTTTCCGTCACGGGAATGATCGTAACGAGATTCCCCGTTGTGTCTAGGGGGGATTTTTAGGACATCATCGAATCTATTGAAGTGTCATTCATTTTTCCGGCTTTGGAAGCCGACCAGAGCGTAAACCACGAAGCCGAGCAGGATGCCAGACAGGAGGACGGTCCAGAAGCCCTCGCTTTGATAGACCTCCTTGGGAGGACTCATGCCGAACACGGCCACCAGCGTTGCGAGGGGAAAGAAAAACGCCGCCAAACGGTTGAGGCGGCGCGCCTCGTGGTTGGCCACCGCTGCGGCTTGCGCCTGGCTGCTGGCGGCCTCGGCCAGCGTGAAGTCCATACCCGACTTGGCATCGGCCGCGACCAGATCAACGCCCCGCTCCAAATCCACGGCCTGGTCACGCAAGCTGATCACGCGGGACTCGTCCGGCAGTGCCTGGCGGGTCGCCTGCAACACCTCCGACAAGTGGCGGGTGGACCGTTGCAAGGGATTCACCCGGCGCATCACTTCGAAATACTGGCGGGCCGTTTTCGCCGCCTCCACATCGGTGTCCACCTCATGGATCGCCGTGCGAAAGGACGCCAGATGGGCCTCCAAACCGGCAAGCCCTCCGGCGAGCGGCGCGCTTTTCCACTCGCCCGCCGGATTCCGCCAGACCACCACCGCCGTCCGGACCTCGTCGTCCTCCGCCCGCGGAACCTGATGAAGAAGCAGGAGCAGATGGCCATCCTCGTCCATGAGGCGCTGCTTGCCCACGGTCACGCCGAGCCGCTTGCGGATCGAATCCGGCAGGTCCCAGGTCTTCGGAATGTAGGCGGCTTTCTCCATGCGCCTAGCAGCGCATTTTCCCACTCAGCGGGCAAGCCAACATTGGCGGGGAAATGACGAAGGAGAACTCCCGCCATCCGGGGCGTCCCGCTCGCTGCCGGGCAGGTTCACGAAGCGCTGGCGATGAGGTGGCGGAGTTCGTCCGCGACTTCCAACAGGACAGCCGTTCCGAGGATAACTCGCTTTGCTGTCTCAGTTGGCGTTCTTTCTCCAACGCCTTGAACACGATCTCATCGAGGCGCGCATCCACTGCCGCCCGCTGGCTCGGTGACGGGAAGCGATCTAACGGGCCGCCTTGTGTTTTTGTATGAAATCCGCCAGGCCGATGACCGGAGGGGTTTTGGTGCTGTTTTCGATCGAGTTGATCGCCTGATCGAGCATGGCCGAGTCTTGATTCGGCTTGCCGAATCCTTTACGAAGCTCCTTCAACTGTGGCAGGACCTCCTTCGCATGGGTGCCGTAGCGGGAGAGGTATTCGAGGCATTTCGGCATGCGTCGTCCCAATCCCCAGCGGCCGACATCGAGCACCTCGATGCACAACGGCATGCCCTCGCGGATGCCGAGGCGCGACAACAGGTCAAGACCGGCGAGGCGGATGCCATCGGCAAACATCTCGCCGCTGGGCGCCATTTTTTGCACCGCCTTGATGACATCGGGAAGCAGGATGGCGATGTCGCGATCGGTGAGCTTGCCGTAGATGGGGGAAAGTTCACCGCGCGTGCGGCCGTCCTGGTTTTGCAGCACCGCCTTGATCGCCGGATAGAGAAGCTCGCGGTCCACGCCGTCGAGGGATCCGGTCATGATGCCTCCGGTGCGTGAGAACATCGCCTCGGTAGCGGCGCGTTGCGCCATGCCGCGCGGGTCGCCGGGCGTCGGGGTCGCCATCATGACGAGCAGGTCAGGCAGGGACTTCCGGCGTTCCTGCTCGCCGAGCGCGCTGAGGGACGTGACGGCCAGGGCGCGCATCCAGGGGTCCGGGTCCTTGAGCAGCTGGCGCAAACGCGGCGCGGCGGCGTCCGCCTTGGGGCCCAGGCAACCGAACGCTTCGGCCGCGCCGTAGCGGGCGTTGGTGTCGGCGGATGATAGAAGTTTCGCCAGGGCGGGCAGGAAGTCGCCCTCGCGGCGGCCGAGTTCCTGCGCCGAGCGCTTGCGGACGGCGGGCGACCAGCTCGACAGACCGTCGAGGAGTTCCTTGTCGTTGCGTTTCGAATAGAGGAGCGGGGCGGTTTTCCTGGTTTCGAAATACCCGCGGCCGACGGCGATGAGATCGGCCGCTTCCTGTTGGGAAACCGGAGCCAGCGAGCTGGGTCCCTTGCCGGTGATGCGGAGTTTTTTGAGCGGCAGCGCGTAGGCCAGCAGGTAGGTGCCGGTGTTGTCCCAACTGGTGTATTTCCCGTGCTCTTCCTCGCCAACCGGGGAACCCTGATAGCGGAAACTCCCGTCCCAGCCGCGGGCGAGGTCGTAATACCAACCCTGCTCCTGCCAATAGGCACCGCTGGCTTGCGGGCCGCAGCGGGACACGCCGGGCATCGCCCACAGGATGTTGAAGAAATTCCCGGTGTGGCCGCGTTCGCGTTCGTCGTAGGCCGCCACGCTCATTTTGGCGAAGAAGGTCGCCGCCTCGCGGTCGCCTAACAAATCGAAGAGCACCGCCGCGTTGGAGGATTTCCCATTGTCCTCATGTCCCGGCCAGGGGGCGTGGTCGCCGTAGGGCGGCGCGCCCTTGTTGACATACCAGCGCAGGAAAGAGGCGGAGCGGTTGATTGCCTTGTCCAGATCCGGATCCTTCACGCCTGCCTCGCGGGCCAGCACCATGGCCACGGAAAGCGGGATGCCCGGCGAGTTCATGGCACCGTAGCCGTTGAGGTTTCCATCCGGCCTGGCGAACTTGTGGCCCCACGTGCCCACGCCGCTCTGGCCGCGGGCGGACTCGAGGGCCAGGCGTTTGAGTCCGGGCATGACCGATGGATCGCCGGTGGCCATGGCATATTCGGCGAGGAAAGTGAGCGCGTAGCCGTAGTGCCAGGTGGCCATGGATTCGAGGCGGAACTCAGCCACCAATTTGGCGTAATTGGCGAGCATGGGCCGGTATTCCTCCGTGCCGCTGGCTAACAGGGCTAGGGCGTTGATGCTGTTGGGAATGGAGACCTGCGCCAGCCCGCGCTTTGCGATGGCTTTGCAGCCGAGTTCGAGAATTTTCGCCGATTTTTTGCAATCGTAGGGTGCGGTCGCGCTGTAGGTGCCCATGACCGGAAGCCGGATCTCGACGTTTTCGGTCTTGCCGGCGCGCCAGCGGACGAGTTTCAGGATGCCTTTCGACGCATCCTGTTCGGCGACCATGAGAGCGCGGGAAAATTGGATCCGGGCGTCGTCGTCGAAGGGTTTTTCCGCAACTCCCAAAATCACGTCGCCGGGCTGGAGAATGCCGTCGGCCGGCGAGCTTTTTGCAACCTCGGTGACGAGGATTTGTCGGGCTTCGGCGGTGTGTTTCCAAGCATACATCCAGCCCCGCGCGCCGGTCGGGCCGAGCGTCCAATCATGGCTGCCGTCGGTCTTGTCGCCCCGGGTGAAATCCGGAACCGGGGGCTTGCCTCCACGCAGGGCGGCCATGGCGTGATCCGGCAGGCCCAGCATGCAGGCGCAAAGCACCAGCAGTGCGGTGGTCGTTCGTTGGAGAGATTTCATTGGGGTTGATTCGTTTGCGGTAGTAGGAAAGCAGCGGGCCAGGCGAGGAAGCCGGGCGGGCATGGATCGACTATACGTCATGCGATGGGCGGATGATTCCGATATTCTTCGGCAAGGCGATTTCCAAATCGCGGGAGCCGGCCAGGCGCGAAAATCCGCGCTTACTTCATCATCAGTCCATTGTTTCGAGCTTCAGTTTTTCTGTCCGATTCGGCAAGCGGCGGCTACCCTTGAGTAAATGAACGCTGAAACCGATGCGCAATTGCTGCGTGCTTACGCCGAAAGTCGCTCCGAAGCGTCCTTCGCCGAGCTGGTCCGGCGGCACATCGATTTGGTCCATTCCGCTGCGTTCCGGATGGTGGGCGACGCGCATCTCGCCAGGGACGTGACGCAGGGCGTGTTCGTCGCGCTGGCGAAAGATGCGGGCTAACGGATCACCCGGTGCTCTCCGGTTGGCTGCACCGCACCGCGCGGAACATCGCCGCACAAACCATCCGTACCGAGGTGCGCCGCCGAACCCGTGAAAAGGAAGCCGCCGCCATGAATGAATCTCCGGTAACCGACGCCGTGTGGGAGAACATCGCCCCGCATCTCGATGCCGCGCTCGCCGAGCTGGGAGAATCGGATCGTGATGCCGTGCTGCTCCGGTATTTTGAAAACAAGCCCGCTCAGGAAATGGCCGCCGTCCTCGGCATCAGCGCCGAGGCCGCGCAAAAGCGTGTCAGCCGGGCGGTGGAGAAACTGCGGGAAAACTTCGCCAAACGCGGCATCACCGCCGGAGCGGCGGGACTCACAGGCATCATTTCCGCGAACGCCGTGCAGGTTGCTCCGCTCGGCCTTGCCACCACGATTTCATCCGCCGCATCCGTCGGGACCGTCTCTATCGCGGCGGGCACCCTCCAATTTCTTACCATGACCCTTTTGAAAAAAGCGCTTGTTGCCGCTGCGGTTTTCGTCATCGGCGGAACCCTGATCTATGAAGTGCGCAGTCGCTCGCAAACAAGCGCACCGCCCCTTGCGACACTGCCACCGGTTAGCTCTCAGAAACCCCAGCCGCGTGACGGCGGCTCGGTCGTGGAACAGATCGCCAAGGCAAGGGACATCAAACCGACCATCGACCGGAAGAAGGAGTTGGAAAGGCTCAAGGCGATGTGGATGGAGTTCGATGAAGATAGCGCCATCATCACCGAGGAGCACGAGAAATTGGCAATTGAGACCGCTCGGGTGTTGCTCTGCGGCCGGGAAGCGCTGGAGCTTGTGGTTTTCCTGAAATCCAACCGGCGGAAGGGCCATGCCGATGTGGTTCGTGGCGGGGTTTCCGCGTATCTCGCTACCATAGACGATCCAGAGGCGCGGAAGCTATTGATCGAGGCGGCTGCAGAAAACCGCGAGGAAATGAAGGCTCAACGCTATGACCCGTTGGCATGGAAGTCGGCTGCCAGCGAGCGCAACTCACTGCTGGTGGCCTGGAGCAAGGCCGCCGGACGAAGTTGCTCCCTGGAAACACTGGAGGAGCTGCGCGGTGGTTTGAAGGACGAGAAATTCGGCCAGGAAGCGCTATACGGATACTATCTGGAGCGGATGCAAACCGATCCGGAGGGGGCGCTTCGCGGCACGCTTGAGGCACTGAAGTCCGGAGTGCATTCGCCATCGCAGGGGCAAAGTATCTGCATGTTGTTCAGGGAGAAGCTTCCCGACGATGTCAATTTCGTGCAGCTCGAACAACTCCTGCCAAAAGGCGATGGGCGGGAAAATGAATCGTCTGGCAACTGGGTAGCTCTCGAATGGGGTCGCCATGAACTGTTCTCCAAATGGGCGGAGCGGGACCCTGCCGGAGCGGCCAACCATGTGATGGCAAATCCCGACCGATTAAACGCCAAACTGATCGGTTTGATTGTCAGTTCCTATTACTATAAGGATCCAACAGGCACCGCGACATGGGTTTCGCAGTTTCCAGCAGGTCCCTACTACGATCTGGCCGCCAGCAGTGCGGTGATCCACACGCGATCGACATCGCCCGTCGAAACCGAAGCGCTGATCCTGAAAATCGGCGATCCGAAACTCCGGGAGGAAGCACTCAGGATATTGAAAGCTCCCTCCACCAATCCCGACACCCGTTAGCAGTTGGAATATGGCCTCACAGCGTCGCGACAAGATCGTATCCCCCCACCGGTTTCCTGCAATTCACTCCGCATCCATCCGAGAATTTGGATTTTCCGCGTAACAGTCCCGCCGTTTTGTGGTAGGGAGTGACAACTCATGGCCGATCCTACATTTTTCGCGACGACCCGCTGGACGCTGGTGCGCGATGCCGCGCGCGGCGGCGACACCCTGGCTGTCGAGGCTCTGGGCACGCTGGCGGGCACCTATTGGCAACCGCTTTACCGGTATGCACGCCGCAAAGGTAAGTCTCCGGAAGACGCCGAAGACCTCGTGCAGGGGTTCCTCTCCCATGTCATCGAAGCCCGGGCGCTCAGCCGGACAGACCACACCAAAGGCCGCTTCCGCGCGTTCCTCCTCGCCTCGTTCCAGAACTGGATGATCAACGAGTGGAAACGCGAGAGCCGCCTCAAACGCGGCGGCGGAAAGACGCTCCTCTCGTTCGACTGGCAGAGCGCCGAATCCGGTCTCCATCTCGAACCCGCCGATGACCAAAGCCCGGACAAACTCTACGACCGCGAGTGGGCGCTCACCTTGTTGGGCAGAGTCCTCGCAGATCTCGAAGCCCTGTGCCGCGCCGAAGGAGGAGCCGCTCAGTTCGAAATGTTGAAACCCTGCCTCACCGCAGACTCCACACGCATCGCCTACGCATCCATCGCGGCCACACTTGGCACAAGCGAAGGCGCGGCCCGCGTCGCCGTGCACCGCCTGCGCAAGCGCTACCGCCATCTGCTCAGCGAGGAAATCTCGCGCACGCTTTCCTCCCCCTCCGCAGTCGAGGAGGAAATGCGATCGCTGTTTGCCGCTCGCCGGTTCGCCGCGCTCGCGGGCGGATGAAAAACCCTGTAACATTTTAACCAGTTCGTTTTTGAGAAATGGAGAACCCCGCCACCATGACCGATCACTCTCCCATTTCCGCCTGCCCTGACTGCGGCACTCCCCTCCCGCCGGATTCTCCGCAGGCGCTTTGCCCCGCCTGCCTGATGAGGCAGGCTCTCGCCTCCCGCACCATCGTGGAGGGAGACCCACACGCCAATACCTCACTGCCATTTTCACCCGAGGAAATCGCCGGCAAGTTTCCCGGATTCGAGATCCTCGAGTGCCTCGGCCGCGGCGGCATGGGCGTGGTTTACAAGGCCCGCCAGAAGTCGCTCAACCGGATCGTCGCCATCAAGATCCTCGCCCCGGAACGCGGCGGCGAAACCCGTTTCGCCGAGCGCTTCGCCCGCGAGGCCGAATTCCTCGCCAAGCTCAACCACCCGCACATCGTCACCATCCACGACTTCGGCGAAACCGCCGGGCTCTTCTATCTGGTCATGGAATTTGTCGATGGCGTGAACCTCCGCGACCTGATCCGCGACGGCAAACTCGAAGCCAAACAGGCTCTCGCCATCGTGCCGCCGATCTGCGACGCCCTGCAATACGCGCATGACAAGGGGATTGTTCACCGCGACATCAAGCCGGAGAATCTATTGTTGGATCGCGAAGACCGCATCAAGATCGCCGACTTCGGCATCTCCGCGCTGCTGGGAACCGATGTCGCCCCGTCCGGCACGCCGCCCTACATGGCACCGGAGCAATGCGGCGCTTCACCGGAAGTCGACAACCGCGCGGACATCTACGCACTCGGGGTCGTGTTGTATGAAATGCTCACCGGAGAGCGCCCCAACAAGGAACTCATCGCCCCTTCCAAAAAAGTCCACATTGATGTGCGCCTCGACGAGATCGTCCTGCGCGCCTTGGAGAAGACACCGGAACTCCGCTACCAGACGGCTGGGGAATTCCGCACGCAAGTGGAGACCATTGCATCAACATCCGCTAACTTTGGAGCGAAGGTGGCTCAAATTCACGCATCGGAAATCGACAACCATGCATCTGATGTATCCTCGCGCATCTCCCGCACTGCGATCGTCGGTGCCTGCTGGGCGTTCGCCGCTGTTCTCCATTATCTGATGCCCACGCTGGGCTACCGGATGAAGAGCGAGTTCGTGCCTATCATGATGAGCGTCCTCGGACTTTCCGCCCCGATCGGCACGACGATTCTCGGCTGGATCGCAGTCTGGCAAATTCGCCGCTCGGCGGGGAAACTACGTGGTATGCGGTTGGCGGTATTTGATGGACTGTTCTTCCCGCTGCTTCTCTTGGTTGTCGCCGTTGGTTTTACTTTTGGACTCTTGATTTCGGAACTCGAAATGGGTTCGCCCAAAACCGTCCAAGTCTACGCTCTGGCTCTGTTGGTTTGCTCGCCATTGTGCTGGTTCATCATCCGTCGCGTCTGGCGTAACGTGAACAAGCCAGTGGCTGGCCCGCACCATTCTGAAAAATCCAAGTCCGCGACTGGCTCAACTACCGCTTCAGAAACCAAACCCAACCGACTCGGCAAATCGGCAGTTGGCTTCTTCATCGCCGCGGTTGTGGGCTTCCCTTTGCTTCTAGGGTTTCACGGGTGCACAAGAGGTGATGGTTCTCTGCCGCCTGGCGTTGCTGTTGTCATTCGTTTTGGGCTTGATGAGTTGGCGCTCCAATCCAGGCAAGTTCGCCGCGCTCGCATCGGGCTTGGGACTCTTGCTTTTGGTGGGCTTCACCTTCAACTACCTCACCCCTCGACCGCCCGCAATCAAAGCTGCCCTTGAGTCGGAGCGGGTGAAATTCAGCTTCAGCCATACCGAAGCACTCACTGGAGGGCATGAGCTCACTCTGCCTGCCACCACACGCATGCGATGGTTTCCGAATACTGGGCAGCCGCTCTCGCTCACCAACAACCGGCAAGTGCTCACCCGTGTGCGACTGCTTGAAAAGCACCATGCCAACGTGTTTGCCGAAGCCGCGTGCTCCGTGGACGGCACCAACTGGGAAAGCCAGATTCTGCCACTGAGTGCGAATGTTACGAAGGGCAACCTGAGTTTTCAGATCCCAGAGCAGATTGAGGTCATGGCCAAAAAATTCGCTGAGAGAGCCAAAGACAACAAGGGATTGAAGCTTAATAGCAAAGAATACACGATTAAAGAGATTGCTGGTGACACGTTCTCAGGAAGTTTCGTGCAGTTTGAGATCGAGGGCGGATTCACTCAGACCATGTTCATGATCGGAGACGCAGAAGGAATTTGGAACGGACAGTTCAGAGGCACGAAGGAGTCGTGGGCCGAGGCTCTATCGCTCCTCAAGAAGCTAAAAAAGAAAGGCTAACAAGTCCCGCCAAGGAACCGGCTGAAGCGTGTCCGTTCACCCACCACCTCGAAGGATGCAACCCGATAACTGGTGGCAGACCCTCGGTATTCTGTTCGAATGAAGACTCGATCCATTGCATGTATTATCGTGTTTGTCCTCGCGACCTCCTGCAAGAAGGAGGAGCGCGCGGCATCGACTGGCAACGATGAGAGCGCACCCCGGCATCGCACGGAGGGATTTTCCGGGGAGGATCGTCGGCGTGATCGCGCAAACCCGGACAGGAAGCAAGACCGGGCCAGGCAGCTTGTATTTTCCAAGCTACTTGAGTCGGCGAGGAAGTCGTTTGACAGCCATGATATCAGCTCCGCACTTACGGTGCTTGAAGAGGCCGGTGACCTTTACGAAGCACACCCGGACATGCTGAGCCTGCGTGGGAACTGTCATGTGGAATTGAGGGATTTCGAGAAGGCGTTGGCGGACTTTTCACAGGCATTGAAGAAAATGCCCAACAGTCCTGCCATCCACTTCAATATCGGCGAAGTCCATTTCGTGTCGAAAAGATGGGACGACGCCATCCAATCATTCAATCAGGCGAAAGACAGGTTGGCTCCCGGATCCGACGCGCTCCTCCAGCTGATCGATTTCAAGCTGATGCTTTGTGAGGCAGGCCGGAGTTCACGCTTCAGCTTGCCTCTTCACCGCGCCGCGACGAGATCATACCCGCGCCAGTCGCCGATGGTGATATCGGCGAATTCGCCGACGGGGATGGCTTCGGCCACCATCACGGAGTCGTCGATTTCCGGGGCGTACCACTGGGTGCGGGCGACGCCGGGTTGTATATGAACGCATGCAAGCCTGAAAAGGCATACGAACGCATGCAAATGTGTCGTTGCAATCGAACGCATGCAATGATACCCAAACCCCGATGCGAATCAAAACAGCAGCCACGCTTGGAGAACTGGTCCGGGACCAGCGGAAGCAGCGCGGTTGGTCGCAGAGTCAACTGGCGGAGAAAGTCGGCGTGAGCCGCTTGTGGGTGGGGCAATTTGAAAACGGCAAGGAAACCGTGGAGCTGGGGCTGGTTTTGAAAGCGCTTCGGGCGCTGGATCTCAGTCTTGAAGCGGGTCTCCTCAGAAAAAATTTCTTACCTGGAGGGCCGTTGGAGCCGTGAATGAAGATTTCCAGTTCTGACCTGAAAATTGCCGGGTTGTGAAGTTTTAAGGAATCACGCTTCGGTAAAAAGTTAGATCCATCGATTCGATTTGATTCGCAGGAACCAAGCAATAGTGGCGCTCTTCAGCAATTTTAACGAGACCATCGGTTTCAAGACGCAGCTCGAACATGGCAATGCGTGAGTCTTCCATAAATTGCGCGGAGATCGCGCGACAGACCAAATTCGGAAATTTCTCGGCGCAGCAGGCGATGTCTTGTTTGACCTGAACGGTGGAAAGTTGATCGCTTCCTCCCTTTGCCTGAACCGGGATAATGAATTGGCAACCATGTCGATCCACCCCGACATAAACCTCGTCGATTTCTATTTGCCCTAATCCTTTGACTGTTGTGCGCAAATGATTCTGAAGGGAGTAAGTAGTGATCCCAAGAAAAATATCGATCAAACGATTGTAGCGAACCCTCGCTAGGAGTGCCTGCTCGTCCGAAAGTGAATTGGACGAAATAATTTCCGGGGTGGCGTCGGGAATTTTAATTGTGACAAGGCTCTCGTTTGGAGCGATACGGTTGATAGGCACCAAGCGGAATTCATACAATGCTCTTCCCGACCCTTCGATGACCCATTCCTGCTTCGGTGGCTGGGTCTTCAGAATTTCTGGCGGCAGAGGATTTCGGTAACGGAACGAGTAAAGGACATCACCCAGATTTTTGGGCACGGCAATTCCGAGTTTTGCAGCTGTTGCCACCAATTGCTCGCGTGTGAATGCGATCGAGGTGACTCCTTTTTTATACGAGCGAAAAAACAAATCGGCGACAAGTGCCTGATAGCGGTTGGGTTGCCTTGGCTTCATCATCAAATGGCGATATTGGACAAACGTTGGGTTTCGGTTTCAATCTGTGAACGCTTTCTTGCCCCGCTTTTGCGGTCCCGCTTCTGGATCGGACTTTCAACTCCCCAAAAAGCGGCGGCTTGGGACATATCCATCGCCAGAACCGCTGGGTCTCCGAGGGGAACGGGGGTTTCAACAGCCAATGGATTGAGGCCCATCGCGTCAATCACCGACGAAGCGACCGCACGTGCCAGCGGTGGAGGAACCGCATTCCCAATCTGGCGGGCACCATGCCATTTGGTCCGGTGAAAACGAAACCAGTCAGGGAAACCATGCAACCGAGCCATTTCACGAACGGTTATACAGCGCGGGTATCGATAATGAATCGGTCTAGGGCTTGTGAACGCCCCGCGCGCGGCATCCGTTCCAGCACGTAAGGTATTGGACACCCCGTTGGGCGTAAGTTTGAAAAAACGGGAAATCGGCTCCACTGAACCCGCCTGGGTTTCGTCGAATCGGAGTTTCGATATCGATGAATGCTCTGTTCTGGCACTTGACGTTAGCATCGTCGAATCCCAAAGACGGGGAATCCCGAAGTGCCAAGAACTGGCGTCCAAACACCGCATTTCACGGGCATAAGCCGAAGGTTTTCCCCATCCCCTTGTTCTGACTTCATCAGTATCCCGCAGGTTTTTAAACGCATCTGCATCGGGAAGATCATCGAGGGCCTCGCCGCAAGTTGGGCCAGCGTCTAGACCGACTTCAAGATGACGCCCTGGACGCGAAGTCGTGGGATAAGGATACAACGGGACGTTGAGATTCTTTTTCGCCCCGAGGAGGAACAACCGCTTTCGATCCTGAGGAACTCCATAAGAGGCTGCGTTTAATACTGCCCACGGCATGCGCACATCATATCCCGCCGCCTCAAAAGTCTCTATCAGTTCTTCTAGGAATCTTCGATGGGAACCGACGGTCAGCCCCTTGACATTTTCGAATACGAAGTAGTCGGCATCAAGTTCCTTCACAATTCTTACAAAATCCCGCACCAAGCTATTCCGGGGATCATCGAGAATCCGTTTCCCGATCATGGAAAAACCTTGGCAGGGCGCTCCTCCAAAAACGACATCAACTTTCCCGGAAATACCCGCAATAGCTCGAATTTGGTCGCCACTCACCTCCCTGACCGATCTTGGTATGACGGCGCAGTTTGGAAAATTGAACTTATGAATGGAGGAGTGAATCGGATCTATTTCGACTGCTGCGACAACGTCAAATCCCGCCTGCTCGAAGCCCAAAGACATTCCGCCTGCCCCGGCGAATAGATCGACTCCAATTGGCCTGCGGCAGTTCCCAGTTTTCATTGTGTTCTTTTGAACAATTTTCTTCATGGGATCAAGTGCAAACTTGGAGTGCTTGTTGTCGTAATTTGTTCACCTCGCCGCTACCAGGTCATACCCGCGCCAGTCGCCGATGGTGATATCGGCGAATTCGCCGACGGGGATGGCCTCGTCCACCATGACGGAGCCGTCGATTTCCGGGGCGTCCCACTGGGTTCTCGCAACGCCGGGTTGCTCGACTAACACGCGGACGGCTTTGCCGACTTGGGCTTGGTTGGTTTCTCCGGCGATGCGCTGGAGCTCGGCCATGGCGCGGGACCAGCGGCTTTTGCGGGTGGCGTGGTGGAGGTGGCCGTCCATCTTGTGAGCACGGGTACCTTCTTCTTTGGAGTATTGGAAAACGCCGGCGCGCTCGAAGCGGAACTCGCGGATGAACTCCAACAGTTCTTCGAAATCCTCCTCGGTCTCGCCGGGGAAGCCGACGATGAACGTCGTGCGGATGCCGAGGCCGGGGATGCCGGCACGCATGCGGCGCAGCAGGTCGCGGATGTAGTCGCCGCTGGTCACGCGCTTCATGGCGGTGAGCATGCGGTCGGAAATGTGCTGGAGCGGGATGTCGACATACTTCGCGACCTTGTCGCACTCGGCGATGGTGGTGATGAGTTCGTCCGACCAATGCGCGGGGTGCGTGTATAACAAGCGGACCCAGAAATCGCCTTCGATCTTGTTGATCTCGCGCAGCAGGGTGGAGAGCGACTCGCCGCGGGTGGAATCGACGGGCGAGCTGGGCGTCGGGCGTTTGCCTTCCCACTGGTCCATGCCGAAATAGGTGGTGTCCTGGGAGATGAGGTTGATTTCCTTCACGCCGGATGCGACGAGCGCCTGGACTTCTCTAACGACGGAGTCCTGCGTCCGCGAACGGTGCTTGCCGCGGATGGTCGGAATGATGCAGAAGGTGCAGGTGTGGTTGCAGCCCTCGGCGATTTTCACATAGGCGAAATGGTCCGGCGTGAGACGCATCCGTGGGGTGGACCAGTCCGGGACGTATTGCGGCTTGAGGGTGACGAAATCGCGCGGGTCCTCGGTGGCGGACGGGCCTTCGGTTTTCTGGACCTCGGCGTCGTTTTTCTTTCCTAGCAGGTTCTCGATGATCGGCGCGACCTTGGTGATTTGGTCGAGACCGATGAAGGCGTCCACTTCCGGCATGATGCCGGGGAGGTCCTTGGCGAAACGCTGTGACAGACAACCGGCGACAATGATCTTCTGGCGCGCGCGGTCCGGATCATCGGTGCGGTCCTTCACCGCGCCGAAGATGGCGTCGATGGATTCCTGCTTGGCCATGTCGATGAACGAGCAGGTGTTGATGATGAGGACGTCCGCGAGCTCGGGATCCGGAGTGAGGGACATGCCGGCTTGGGCGAGGTGGCCGATCATGACTTCCGAGTCGATGAGGTTTTTGGCGCAGCCGAGTGAGATGAGACCGACGGTGGTGGACATGGTGGAGAAATTTGAACATCGAACGCCCAACATCGAACGTCGAATTAAAGACAATGGATATTAGTACTGAGGCGGGAAGATGAGCTCGTCGCCGACCTCGGGCTTGACCGCGCCGAAGCCGGGCAGCGGATTGGCAATCGCGCCATCCACTTCCACCTGGGACACCTTGAGCTGGCCGAGGATGCCGGTTTTACGGCGGATCGCGACGATGACACCGCTCTGGACCTGGTCGGGCATGAGCACGTCGAAAGTGACAAATCCGCCCATATTCGCGTCTTCGACGTATTCCTTGACCCGGCCGATGAGCAGGGCCTCGCTGATCATGCGGGCGCGGCGGAGTTCGGAGTCCTTG